>PULU01000087.1 GCA_003551065.1 Thermoplasmata archaeon
ATGGATGTACAGGAAAAGCTTCATACTTCCCTAGGTAGGAGAAGAGAAAAAGTAGCTATAGGTATCCATGATTTCGATAAAGTCAATCCCCCTTTCACATATAAGGCAGTATCACCTGATAAGCTAAGTTTCGTACCACTTCAGAGGACTCATGAGATGACTTTACAAGAAATACTTGATAAACATGAGAAAGGGAATGATTTCGCTCATATATTGAAAGGTAGTGACCGATATCCTGTAATTTTAGATAAGGATGGTGAAGTTTTATCCTTCCCTCCTATTATAAACGGTGTATTGACAGAAGTAACAACAAAAACTGAAAATATATTTATTGATATGACCGGGACCGATGAAGAAACACTGAGTAAGACATTGAATATTTTGAGTACTCTATTTATGGAGAGAGGAGGCGAGTTGTATTCCACTACTGTGAGATATGGAAATATCGAGAAGATTTTCCCGGATATGGAGATGGATAATAGTATAATATCTGTAGAAGAAGTCAATAAGATTTTAGGCAAGCAAGTAGACTCTCAAGATGTTATAGATATTCTCACGCGCATGCGTTATGATGTTTCACTTAACGATGAAAACAGCTTAAAAGTTACCATCCCACCTTACAGACACGACATACATCACCCCTGGGATATAATGGAAGATATCGCGATAGGTATGGACCTAGATAGCTTCGAAGGTGAGGTCCCAAAAAAATTCGTTGTTGGAAAAAAATCAGAAAACAACAAGATAATCGATGCGATGAAAGAGGTATTGATCGGATTTGGATTTCAGGAGGTAGTGAACTTCACTCTCAGCAACCCAGAGCGAGAATATGATCAGATGAATCTACCTCGGGAAGACGAGATGGCGATAATCGATAATCCTGTTACAGAGGAACATACTGGATTAAGGGTCCGTGTCTTACCAACACTTCTGGATAATTTAAAATCCAACCGTAATCTATCCTTACCTCAAAAGCTTTTTGAGATCGGTGATGTGGTCAGATCTTCAGAGCAGCACACATCTGCTGCAGGTGTTATCATCCATTCGGAAGCAGGTTTCACCGATATTAAATCACTGATTGAAGGGATGTCACTAAATTTAGGATTAGATGTAAGTATAGAATCAAAAGAACATGATAGTTTTATCCCAGGAAGATGTGCTGCGGTATCGATAGACGGTGTAGAAGTTGGGGTTTTTGGAGAGGTCCATCCTATAGTTCTTGAAAATTTTGAGTTGGAGTATCCTACCACCGCCTTCGAATTCGATGTCGATAAAGTGTTCGAATTGAAAAATTCAAGTTATATTTAAGTGGGTATTACTATTCAGCCAAAAGTTTATCTATAGATTTCTACATTATCCCCGAATATGTCTCGAGCTGTGATCCTCACTGATGGACATCTAGATAAAAATGGGGCTAAAACCTCACATGGATTACTTAGGTATTCAAAAAAATATGATATACAAGGGGTGATCGATAGTAAGTTCTCAGGTAGATATACTGATGAGATCGTTTCCAATTGTAACCGAGTACCCATATACGATTCTGTTAATTCTTTTTTAGCTGAAAGGGAAGCAGAATATCTTATTGTAGGGGTAGCGACGGTTGGGGGATACTTACCGAAGAATTTTAAGCTACACATCGAGGAAGCTATGAAAAAAGGTATGAATATTATCTCGGGCCTTCATTATTATCTCGGCGAACAGGACGAGTATGTAACGATGGCTGAAGAATATGATGTGGACATACATGATATTCGAAAGTCACCTCCTTTAGACGAACTGCATTATTTCGAAGATCGAAAAAAGGATATGGATGCATTGACTATCCCATTCCTAGGTACTGATAGCTCCATCGGTAAAAGGACTGCTTTGATATCGGTGTATGAAACACTTAGGTCCTGGGATGAATCAGTAGCATGGGTTGCAACTGGACAAACTGGAATGCTCCAGGGAGCTGATTTTTCTCTTCCTTTAGATTCTACACCTGGAGATTATATGGTCGGAGAACTAGAATATAAGATATGGATGGCATGGAAAGAAACTAAACCAGATTTCATCCTTGTAGAAGGTCAAGGAAGTATATCCCATCCTGCTTATGTATGCGGGTCTAGAGCAGTCTTGGCAGCAAGTCAACCAGATGGAGTGGTACTACAGCATTCTCCGAAAAGAGAGTATAGAGATTATAGAAAGGATGAACTTAAATGGCCAACCTCAAATATTCATCATGAAAGAGAATTAATCAAATTATATTCCGGTGCAGATATCATAGCCTTGGGGATTTACCCAGAATATATGTATGAGGGAGAGAAAAAGGAGTTCATCGAGAGATATGAAGAAAAATATGATTTACCCACTGCTGACGCATTAGAAGAACCTCAGAAGATCTCTGATGCAATTTTGGAATTGTTATAGGTCCTGATCATCTCGGATTATCTTTACACCCTCATTTTCAGGTTCTGCTATCCTAAGGCTTGCCTTTTTATCATTTTTTGACAGCCATGTTTTCATGATCTTTTTAACCTCTTCTGCATGATCAACATCCGTGAGACCATATATCGTAGGACCCCATGAACTCTGTCCTACTCCATATGTATGCTGCTTCAATTCCTTGATGATCTCTCCTACTGCAGGATGGAAGACACCATTCTGATACTCTGAAAAAGATTTGCCAACAGTCTCTTGTATATCTGTCATGTGGTATCCAAAGTCTTCGATATCTGCTTTTTTCAGAGATGGTAATATCCCCATCAATATGTGGTGACTGATCATTTGAGGGAATTTTTTATCCACTTTCAATTCTTCCATTATCGGTTGTTCTTCTTTTTCGTCAAAACCCTCCCAGTTTTTAACCCGGATGATGATAAATCTCCAATCATCAGGGATACTGTTCCTGAAAAGCAGGGGAGGAATTTCGATGGGTGCACTTTTACCACCTTCTAAAATAAATCCTCCATATTTGAAACCGTATGTACCTATCGCTGAGTAACTCGCTCTGCCTAAAACACTAGCCAATTTGATAGGATCAACATTATGACCTAATAGCTGTGTCATACCCATACCGGTCCCCAAGCTTAATTGAGTAGTAGATCCTAAACCTACATGCCGAGGTATATCTTCCTTGACTTTTACATGAAAACCTGTATCGAACTGTAAGGATTGCTTTAGTTTATTATAAACTTCTCTTACTTCCTCGACATTTCTCTCATTAGCATTTATCGTCAACCCTTTTTCTTGTTTTTTGACCTTTATCGTAAAACCGTTCTTAATAGTCAAACCTAAAGCACCGTATGATCTTATGAACTCTCTGCTTAGATCGATTATCCCCATATGTAGCCTAGAGGGTGTTTTTATTATCATTCTGCATCTAACCCCATCTTATATTCTTCAACTTTATCCTCCAAAATATCTATACCCAAACCGGGCTGGTCCAAAGTCCATAACCTTCCTTCTTTGAATTCGAATCCAGAAGTTATATTATCCGAAAGCATGAAATGACTGTCTAAATCAGCGTACCTTATGTTTCCGCTGGTCATGTGAAGGTGTGCAGCAGCGGCTAAAGATGGAACTACTTCTCCCATACATCCGACCATGGCGTTCACACCGTAATCCTCGAGGACATCGACGATCTTTCGTCCACCGGTTATCCCGCTACATTTCATGAGTTTGATATTGATGAGATTGGCCATATCGTTGTAACATATCCTTTCAGCATCCTTATGGTCTTTGATACTTTCATCGGCCATGATTGGGATATCTGATCGCAAGCTTACCTCTTTTAAACCCTCCTCGTCTCCTACCATAACGGGCTGTTCAATAAATTCTATATCTAAATCATTTAATTTTTGACATAAAGTGAAAGATTCCTGCACCGTGTAACCTTGATTTGCATCAACCCACATGTCCAATGTAGGGCTGACTTCTTCTCTTATAGATTGTAATCTTCGGATATCTCCAAACAGGTCAAGGCCTATCTTGATTTTCAAAGCTTTGAATCCCTGACTCATGAACTCCCGGGCCTGTTCTACGGTCTCGCCTCTAGAAACGATCCCGATGGTTCTATCGGTTACGATACCTTTTTCTCTTCCCTCGAAAAGTTCGAAGACTCTCTTACCTTCGATTTTCGCTTTCAGATCGTAGAGGGCTATATCTACACCTGCAAGTGCAGCCCTATCATCTGGTAACTTTTCTCTCTGTTCCATCCAGAACTCTTCGATATCGATATCTCTACCTTCGATATCTTTTTTCATGGATTTTATGGCTTTTAAAATCGATTCGGTTGTTTCATCGGTAACGCTGTTCGGGGATGCGTTACCCCAACCGACTTTATCTTCTCCATGAACTTTTACCATCACGTTCTCAGCGGTGAGTTCCGATCCGGTGGCTATTTTAAAAACCTGGCTCCTATCTATTGCAATTGGTATATATTCCAATTTTTCAATTTTCATTTAAATAGACCTCCTTAAAATATTCACACATGTCCGTTAGTGGACATATCTGACATTTTGGTCTTCTCGGTTTACATATATTCTTTCCAAATTCGACCATCAATCTATTGATCTCGATCCAATATTCTTTGGGTATCTTTTCCTGAAGGACTTTCTCAGTATCATCTGGATTCTTAGTATCGGCTATACCAAGCCTGTTACTGATCCTATGGACGTGGGTGTCAACAGGTACTGCTGGTTCTGCGAAACCATAAACGAGTACGCAATTACCGGTTTTCCTGCCTACTCCAGGCATATCGAGTAACTTGTTCAAGTCTTCAGGGACTTCATCATTGTACTCTTCATGTATTATCCTAGCTACTTCTTTGACCCGTTCAGCTTTTACGTTGTAAAATCCAGCTGGTTTGATCAATTTTTTAACCTTTTCTAGATCAGCCTCAGCTAGTTGCTCCGGTGTTGGATATTTATCGAAAAGTGCTTCTGATGCCTTGTGAGTGTTAACATCCTTAGTCCGTTGTGATAGTATGGTAGATATTAATACTTTGAAAGGTGACCTACTAGGTATCTCCTGGGATGCTGGATCTTTACCAGGGAACGCTCCTATCTGGAATTCCTCTTTTAACCGTTTTACCATTTCACCATAGTTTACCTTGTCCATCTTTTCTCACATCCCCTAGAAGATATATCGAACCGGTCACCAAAATCAAGTCTCCCTTTTTCCACTCTTCGACTGCATCCATCAAAGCATCGATACCCTTTTTGAATGATTTGACTGGACAGTGGTCTGTGAATTCTTCAGATAATTTGTTGCTCTCCATCCGCCGTTCACTCTTAGGCTCTCCTACAAAGGCCATATCACACTTTGGACCTATTATATCCACCATACTTTCGTGATCCTTATCTTCGAGAACACCTATCACCAATAATAATCTTTCGTAATATATCTCATTTAACCCGTTTACCAAAGCTTGCATACCCAAGATATTATGAGCCGAATCCATCATTATCCAGGGCTCTTCACTAACTACGTCCATCCTTCCGACGAGTCTCGTTTTCTCGATACCTTTTACGATCTCATCTTTAGAAACTTTGAATCCTTTAGAACCTAGACCTTCAACTAAAGCCAATGCGGTAAGAGCGTTCTCAGCCTGCCATCCCGTGAATCCTGGAACATTGATATCACCGTAACTTGGAAGTGATAATCTTAAAGGATGTTTTTTTATCTCGTAGTCCCTGTCTAGGGCATAAGTGTAATCCGCTCCCCTTTCCTCACATATTTCTTTAAAATACTCCCTCAATTGCTCTTCCTTCTCTTCGGTAACAAAGTGATTCCCCTCTTTTATTATGCCAGCCTTCTCACCGGCGATCTTTAACTTCGTATCCCCTAAATACTTAGAATGATCCATGCCGATGGTGGTTACCACCGAGGCACAGTTATTTACGACGTTAGTAGCATCCAGCCGTCCTCCCATACCTACCTCTAATATTGCAACGTCAACATCCTGCTGTGAAAAATATAGGAAAGCCAGCGTGGTAAGAACTTCGAAGAAAGATGGTCTCATCTCTACGTCCTCCCTTTCGATCTTCTTAACCACCGGGTCGACTATATCTATTAGTTCCCACAACTCATCCTGGCTGATATTCTTTCCGTCGATACTTATCCTTTCTTCAAAATAAGTTTGATGAGGTGATATATAGATTCCAGTTCTATAACCGGCTTCTTCGAGTATATTAGATATCATGCTACAGACGGAACCTTTACCGTTGGTCCCTGCAACTAAGATAGATTCAAAATCTTTGTGTGGATCGTCAAAATTGGCCAAGAAATCCCTGATCTTATCTAGACCTAATTTAACTCCCATCCTCTGAAGGGAGTACATGTAATCTTCCGGTGAATCAAAATCCTTTCTCAATGCTTGAACACCCTTTGTCCTGTAAACGTCATACTCATATCGTATTCATCCACTGCTTCGATGACTTCATCATCCCTTATCGACCCACCGGGCTGGATGACAGATTCGATACCGGCTTCAGCCGCCTTATCTATTCCGTCCCTGAATGGGAAGAACGCATCAGAAGCCATGGTGCATCCTTTTGTTTCCAACACAGATTTCATCTCGGCTAACTTGACAGCATCGACTCGACTCATCTGACCGGCACCGATACCTACGGTATGGTCTTTTTTGGTGAATATGATAGCGTTAGATTTCACGTGTTTTACGACTTTCCATGCAAACTCCATGGCGTCTAGTTCATCCTTGGTGGGTTTCCTTTGACTTTTAACTTCTAGATCCTCTCTTTTTATCTTATACTTGTTCCTATCCTGTACCAATAAACCTTCGGCCACCTTGGAGAATTCAACTCCTTCCACTTTCGGGTTCCAATCAGGAAGTTCCATTATCCTGATATTTTTACTGTTCTTCAGTACATCTACAGCACCCTCTCCGTATCCAGGTGCGATACATGCCTCGACGAATATTTCATCCATCTTCTCGGCCATCTTTTTAGAGATCGGTCTGTTTGCAGCTACGATGCTGCCGTATATCGATTTTGGATCACATTCGTAGGCTATCTGATACGCTTCAGCTATATCTTTTCTAGTGGCCACTCCCGTGGGATTGGTATGCTTTATAGCTACCACCGCTGGTTCTTGAAATTCTTTAACGATATCGAGTGACGCTTCTAAGTCCCGGATGTTATTGTAGGAAAGGGATTTACCGTGGAGTTTTTCAGCTTTCAAAATCGAACTTTCAAGTGTGTTTTCTGTATGGTAAAAAACAGCTTTTTGATTTGGGTTCTCTCCATACCTAAGTGTTTGTACCTTTTTTCCGTAGATGTGATAAGTTTCTGGTAAGGCCTCTCCGATGAACTCTTTTTGAAAATAATTATAGATGGATGCTTCGTACTCGGATGTATGCTGGAATGTTTCTACAGCTAGTTCCCTTTTGGTTTCTTTAGAGATCTCACCGTTTTCTTCTAGTTCGTTGATGATATCCTTGTATCTACTAGGGTCACATACCGCTGCTACATCTTCGTGGTTCTTGGCTGCTGCTCTGAGGAGAGTGACTCCACCGATATCGATCAATTCAACAGCTTCGCTTAGATCGTGAGCTCTATCGATGATATCTTGGAAGGGATATAGGCTCACAGCTACCAGATCTATTTTAGGTAATGAATACTTTTCTACATCTTCCTCATCTGACCCCCTTCTATAAAGTATCCCTCCATGAACTTTAGGATGTAATGTTTTTACCCTTCCGTCCAACATCTCGGGTTGACCCGTTAGATCTTCGACCTTTTGAACGTTCAATCCGTTCTCGGAAAGTAATCTTCCCGTACCTCCCGAAGAGATCAGATCGAACCCGTTCTCGGTCAAACCTTTTGCAAATTCCACTAAACCAGACTTATCATAAACGCTGAGCAATGCCTTCCGCGACAATCTAACACCACCTCAAGGTGAGGAGATATCTATTTGATAAGTTTTACTGTAGAATTTTTATCAATAGTTACCCCATCCCTGTATCAGGTCGGTTTCGACTTCGTACCATCCATCTGAGGTTAAAGATGATGTTCTTATCAAAATAAACTATATTAGTTCTTGATCAATAATCATCTAATCGCTGTTGGCTCTTGATTTTATCTAATCTTTTTTTAGCCATATCCACGTAATTTTCGTTGATATCATACCCAACATATCTTCTATCGGATCTGATCGATACAGCGGCTGTAGTTCCAGAACCTATAAATGGATCAAGTACAACTTCACCTCTGAATGTAAACAACTGGATGCATCTGTAAGGTAATTCTTCAGGAAAAGGTGCTGGATGCCCTATTTTTTTAGCAGATTCTGGTGAGAAACTCCAAATACTTTTTGTATAATCCAAAAACTCTTGTTTTGTGATGGTGATCTCACGGTCGTAAGGATTCTTTCTAGACAAGGTTTCTTTCGAATAAACTAAAATATATTCGTGCTGATCCCTTAAAACTGGATTCGCAGGTGATTTCCAACTACCCCAAGCGGTCCCCCCTCCTAGATTCTTATCCCAAATTATCTCCCCCCTCATTATAAAACCGATCTCATCCATCAAACGGATTATATGTGAATGTAAAGGGATGTATGGTTTCCTTCCAAGATTTGCTATGTTGAGGCAGACCCTGCCTCCAGGGACTAAAACTCTATAGGATTCCTTAAAAACATTTTTTAACATGCATAGATATTCTTCTAAAGTCAAATCTTCATCGTATTCCTTACAAACATTGTATGGTGGTGAAGTCACTACCAAATGTACAGATTTGTCAGGCAGTTCATCCATCTCTTCACTACTTTTACACAAAACCTTATCAAGATATTGTTCAGGAATTTCATTTTCTGTGTATTCGATATTTTGTTCATCTAATCTTCTACCGTTGTAAAGATTACTATTATAAAACAAACTAGAATCATGGTTCTTTCTACTCGAAACTCCGAAAGTACTGGTAGACGTACCACTGTCATCGTCTTTATTACTTATTTACACCACCTCGACATCATATAACCTTTTAAAGAAGGCTTCACCTATCTCACTGTATTCCTTATCCAAGTCAAGTGATTTAATGATTTTGCCTAGTTTGGTCTTCTTCAACATAGAACCTATGAATATCCTTTCATCGTCCAATAGATCATCTATGAAATCCTTCAATTCATCTTTTGAATCGATCCTCAAAAACCCCTCACCCTTGCTTTCCTTTGGGTTTCTTTCTTTTGGATCTGATTTATCGATTACGAGTGGTTCGGGTGTTAAGGATAAAAACCTTTGTACGATGCCAGCTCTCACAGAACCATCTATTTTGTCGAGATAACTTTTTGGAGGTGGACTGTTCCCCACAACGATGTAAGGGATGTCATTGGATTGAAAATGACTCCTGAAGATAGCACCCTTTCCGATAGCTTTTAGTATACTGTCCGTACGATATATGGACCCCCTCCCTTTATGATTATCATAATCCGCTTCTATCTGGATGTCCCCATCTTTTTTTGGTTCCCAGTTCCATATCAAAGACATCTTCACTTCAAATACTATCTCGATTTGGCTAGCTTCATAAACTCTCCCTTTTACTCCTTTCTTAACCACAGCCATGTCTGCTGCAGAACGTGAAGTCAGATCTAATTCATCACAAACTACGTTCCTTTTAACCTCTAGATCATCGTACCCTGCTTTTTTAAGAGCCCCTTCAAAAATTTCAGAGGCAAACTTCTCTGTAAAAATCGATACCGGCGAATTCCTCCCCTGAGGAGTTGTACTGCTAAGTTTTCCTCCACATTCGAGACATCTTCTAGGCTTCGTTTTCTTGAATAAAGCCTCATATCTAAAATCACAATCCATACAACTTATCGTCGCCCAAACTACAGCATCCGTATTTTTTATGAATTCTCGTTCTTTCTCGGGATTCCACATGACGATATTCGATAGTTGGCAAGCATTTATTTTTTATGGTAAAGAAGATGTACCTTATTCGATGACAACCATTTTAAATTACTAGTCCTTAACAACTACCATGAAATCCGATGTAGAGATAGCACAGGAAGCTGAACTAGAACCCATCTCAGAGATAGCCGATAAGATCGGACTGTCTGAAGATGATATCCAACCATCTGGCAACCATAAAGCGAAGATATCCTACGATGCGCTGAAGAGATTTAAGGGGAAGGAGGATGGAAAACTGATACTGGTTACTACCATGTCCCCAACTAGAAGCGGAGAGGGAAAAACCACCGTGACCATAGGATTGACCCAGGCTTTATGGAAACTAGGTGAAAAAGCTACATTAGGGATCCGAGAGCCTTCCATAGGTCCCACCATGGGTATCAAAGGTGGTGCTGCCGGTGGAGGATTTTCTCAAGTTCTACCCATGGAGGATATAAATCTTCATTTTACTGGTGATCTACATGCAATAGGGGTAGCACATAATTTACTCTCAGCTATGATCAACAATCATCTTCATAGAGGGAATGAACTCAACATCGATAGTCGTAAGATCGTATGGCCAAGGGTTGTAGACATGAACGACCGAGCTCTACGGAACACAGTTGTCGGTTTAGGCGGGCGTTCCCATGGGATGCCCAACGAAAATTCCTTCGGTATAACTGCGAGTTCAGAAGTTATGGCGATACTCTGTTTAACTGAAAGTATTACCGAATTGAAAGAAAGGTTAGCCAATATGATAATAGCCTACACCCATGATAACGAACCTGTAAGAGCATCTGATATCGGTGGGACGGGCGCTATGGCGGCACTTTTGAAACACGCTATAAAACCGAACCTAGTTCAGACCATCGAAGGGGTTCCTGCTTTTATACACGGTGGCCCCTTCGCAAATATCGCCCATGGTACCAGCAGTTTGATATCAACTAAATTTGGTATGGCACTTTCCGATTATTTTGTAACAGAAGCTGGTTTCGGCTCCGATCTAGGTGCCGAGAAGTTCTTCAATATAGTCTGCAGGGAAGGAGATCTAGAACCGGATGTTGTGGTGATGGTTGCAACGGTTAAAGCCCTTAAAAGGCAGGGAGGAGTATCCAGAAAGAACCTTGATGAAGAGAACATCCCAGCCATGAAGGAGGGTCTTTCCAATCTGTCCAAACACTTAGAGAACATCCAGATGTTCGGCCTGCCGGTTGTCGTAGCCATCAACCGTTTCCCGGAAGATACAGAGGCTGAGATCGAATACTTGAAAGAACTGTGCGAGAGCATCGAAGTCCCGTATGCTGTTGCTGAAGTCTTCCAGAAAGGAGGTGAAGGAGGTATCGACCTTGCCGAAGTTGTGGTCGAAGAGTGCTGTAAAGAGAACGTGAACTTCAGTCCACTGTATTCACTGAAAGAAGATCCAAAAGATAAGATCTACGACATATCGACTAAGATATACGGTGCTAAAGAGGTCGTTTACACCCAGCAGGCTGAAAGGGACCTTAGACGGATCCACAAAATAGGATTAGATGAGCTTCCAATATGTATGGTGAAAACACATTACTCTTTATCGGATGACCGTAAACTCAGAGGTAGACCTAGAGGTTTCGAGATAACTGTCCGAGAAGTCAGAGTCAGTGCCGGAGCAGAGTTCTTGATCCCCATGGCCGGTGATATAACGACTATGCCGGGACTCCCATCTCGACCGGCTGCCGAGGATATCGATATAGATGAAGATGGTTATATATCAGGACTATTTTGATGTGATGATATGAAAGTAGAACTACAGAACTATACACCGGACCCGGATAGGACTGCCGCCCACGCAGCGCTTACCTGTTACAGTGAAGACGTACCGGTTAAAGACGAGATGCCTGAGGAACAAGTCAAAGAGATCCTAGATAAGATCAAAGAGAGTGGACACCACAGTGTCATCGAGCACGCGAGTTTTACTTTCGCAGTCCACGACGTGTCTAGGGCTTTGACTCACCAGCTCGTTAGACACCGCTTAGCTTCATATTCACAGCAGAGCCAGCGGTACGTGGACATCGATAACTTCGATCCTGTTGTCCCTGATTCTATATCTGGAGACGATAAAGCTGCTGAGATCTATTCGAACTTCATGGAAGATGTGAAAGAAACTTACGAAGAACTCAAAGGACTGGTGCCCTTGGAGGATGCTAGATATGTTTTACCAAACGCTACCAAAAGCAATATAATCGTGACCATGAACGCCCGTGAACTGTGGCATTTTTTTTCTTTAAGATGCTGCAGGAGGGCGCAGTGGGAGATACGGGAGTTAGCGGATAAGATGCTTGGATTGGTCGAGGAAAAAGCGCCTATGATATTTGAAGAAGCTGGAGCGCCCTGTATCAGAGGACCGTGCCCTGAAAGTCCTGAATTTTCCTGTGGTGAACCCATGAGTAAAGATCGAAAGAAGTGATAAACATGTATGATATCGTTGAACCATGTTCGGATTCTGGAGCCTACGTGGCTGAACCAGAAAAAGCTATCAAAATCGATATGGATGAGGTTGAAGAAAGGTTAGTCAAGGAGGGGTACGATTTCAAGTTCTCATCTGAAGTGATACATCTGGTTTTGGATGTCGATATAGGAGAAGAGATAGGGATCTATCCCTCGGGTAAGCTTCTATTCAAAACTACAGATAAGGAAAAAGTTAACAAGATGTTCGAAAAACTCAGTAAGATAATGGAAGAGATGATCTCATCCTAGAAGGTCGTCAAATATCTGTGCGAATTTTTTTACTTCCTCTTCTGTATTGTAAAGGTAGAAAGAAGCTCTTGTTCCTCCAAGTTCTCCTCTAGTTCTGTGCCATGGGTGAACGCAGTGCATACCACCCCTTGTTATTATATCTTGTTCTTCTAGAAGAACTGTTATCTCATGACAGCCCAAGACTTTTACTCTGAAATTAAAGATCCCTGACCTTTTTTCAGGATCATGTGGACCGATGACTTCGACCTTATCTTCTAATAGTTCGGTAGCCAACCTGTTCAACTCTATCTCGTGCTGTTCTATATCTTCTAAACCCACGTCTAAAAGGTAATCTACTGCAGGTTTGATGCCGCACAGAGCCGAGTAGTTCTGAAGGCCGCCTTCGAATTTACCGGGAGCATCTTTTAGAGTGATAGAATCATAAGTCGAATCTTTTACACTTCCTCCACCTGCAGATAAAGGTGTGAGTCTTTCTAAGACTTCTTCTTTCCCGTAAAGAACACCAACACCTGTTGGACCGAGCATCTTGTGAACTGAAAAAGCTAACAGGTCAACATCTAGATCTTGAACATCTACAGGTTTATGTGGAACACTTTGTGCTCCATCTAGCAGGAAAAGTGCGTCGTAGTCGTGTGCGATCTCACCGATCTCTTTGGCTGGAGTGGTTGTACCGTCTAGATTTGATGTGTGTATCATGGAGACTAGTTCTACGGACTGGTTCATACTTTCTTTGAAATTTTCAAGGTTGAACGTTCCGTCATCATTGGTTTTCACCTGATCGAACTTTATCCCTTTATCATCCCTTAACAATATCCATGGAACGGTGTTACTGTTATGTTCTTTATCAGTGGTTAGAACGGTATCTCCCTTACCAAGACCTAGGCCTTTAGCCACCAGATTAACAGCTTCAGTGGTGTTCTTTGTGAAAACTATCTGTTCTTTTCGTTCTGCCCCGATGAGTTCACTGATAGCTTCTCGTCCTTCTTCGATCTTTCTACCCAGTATGTTCGAAAGTCTATGTTGACTTCTACTACCGCCGCATACGGGATACTTTTCATAGTATTCGTTCACAGCTTCGATCACCTGATAAGGTTTCAAAGTCATGCAGGCGTTATCGAAATAAGTTATCTTGTCCAGCATTGGGAAATCTTTCCTGTAGTTACTCAAATCCAAATTATCCCGACCTTTATTTTATTAAAAATAGGTAACATCATAAGATATAAAATTTCTGTGTTATATTTTCTATTTGTCGGGAGAAATCGATCCGGTCCTGTAGCCCTGTAGATCTAAGAATATGTTCTCGTAGCCTTCCTGTTTTATGAGTTCTATTATATCTTTTCTGTTCTCTATGAGGATATGCATCTCTTCCGGCCAGACCTCTATACGAGCGGTATCTTAGAAATCTCTAACACGGAGTTGGGTTATCCCCATCTCGTAGAGTTCATCTTCGATCTTTTCGACTTTTTTCAGTTTTTCTTCGGTTAGAACACTCCCTTCTGGAAAACGACTTGCCAAACATGCATATGACGGTCTGTCCCATACCTCTCTTCCTCTCCATTGCAGTAATTTTCTTATCTCCTCCTCTTCTAAACCCACCTCTAAAAGCGGTGCCCGGCCATGTGACTTGACGGCTTTTAATCCCGGTCGATGTCCGTGAACTTCCGAGGCGTTGGTTCCCTCTAATATCGTCCAGTCGTCTTCTAATTCATCTTTGATAGATGAGAACAGCATCTCCTTACAGTGATAACATCTATCCGCCGGATTATTTTTAAAATTTTGATCATTCAGTTTGGTGGTTTTGATTATCTTGTACGGTACATCAAAGGGCTTCACAGCTTTCTCTGCACGTTGAATTTCACTATCCGGATATACTTCTGCATCTATTATGACAGCTATGACATCTTCAAGGGCTTCAGAGGCTGAATCCAAAACTATTGTGCTGTCTTTACCTCCGGAAAAGGCCACAGCAGCCTTAGATATCTCTTCGTTTGAGTACCAATCCAAAAGATCCTTCCATAAATCTTCGATATCTTTATCCACTTATTTCACCTGATCATTATCAAGAACATCTTGAATTGTGTCAGTGCTTCGACTGCATGGGGTATATCAGCGGGCATCGTTATGCTATCCCCCTTTAAAACATTATGTTCTACTCCTCCGATGGTTATCTTTCCTTCACCATCTAAGACCTGTATAAGGGCATCGTGAGGTGCAGTATGTTCGCTCAGTTTCTGCCCCTGGTCGAATGCAAATACAGTCAGCGTACCAGAATCCTTATCCAGTAAAGTCTTACTGACCACTGCGCCTTCCTGATAGTTTATCAGTTCAGGCAGCTTGAACACCCTATCGAGTCCTTCAAAATTATCCTTCTTCTCTTCCATGGATAGTATCTCCTTAAGGTTCTAAAAGTTAAGTAAACCATATGTACTTTTCGCCGTTATATAAGTCGGATGTGAATACAGCTTTCATTATTTAATTATATTGAGGATGTTCATTTACTCGATTTACAAACTCACAAGTATTTTAAAAATACCTAAGCGTCGTAATCTTTTAATAAAAACACCTCATAAAAGGTTAAAATGATGGAAGATAAAGAAGATATCGAGAAGGAATTAAAGATTTACAAGAATCGCTTAAAAGAGGCTATGGAAAAAGCCAAATTAGCCTGGTGGGAGATGGATCTACCTTCAGGTGATGTCCGCTTCAGTGAAAGAAAAGCAAAGATGCTTGGATTTCCTTCGGATAGATTCGGGCATTATACAGATTTCACAGAACGGCTCCATCCAGATGACCATGAAAAAGCCATGCAGGCTATGAGGGATCATATCGAAGGTAGAGCAGATAGATATGAAGTCGAGTACAGGATAAAGAAAAAATCTGGGGATTACAGATGGTTCAGGGACGTTGGAGGTATCACTGAAAAGATATGGGATTCTAAAAAAGTGACTGGTATTGTCATCGATATCGATGAACATAAGAAGATAGAGGAAAGAAAAGAATCTCTTCAAAAAATTCTTAGTAAAGATATAAAAAGCAAATTTCAGCTGACCCAGGAGTATACTCAAAAGATAACTGGAGGATTCGATCTTCCTGATGAGGTTTTAGAACATCTAGAAAAAATCAAAGAGAATAACCAAGATGCCATAGAACTCATAGATAAAACCCTAAAAAAATCTGATTAAGATTGATCTTAATTAAAGTAAGATATTTTAAGGGGGGTATTCTCGAGTTTATTATCATTCTTGAGAACATCGATTTATATATGAGAACATGTTACGGAAATCTAGAAGTGATGATTATGAGTTCACCGATGATAAGATCAAAGAAGTTACATAAATATTACGAGGGTGAAGTCAGAGTCCATGCTCTCCGTGGTGTTGACCTGTCTATCGATAAAGGGGAGATGGTGGCTATCATGGGACCATCGGGATGTGGAAAAACTACTTTGTTGAACTGTCTTTCTGGTCTCGATGATATATCTAAAGGTAAAGTGTGGCTCAACGGTAAGGACCTAAATTCTTTGACGGACAATCAAAAGACCGAGATGAGAGCTTTGAATATGGGATTTGTATTCCAGTTCTATAATCTATTACCCGTTTTAACAGCGGTTGAGAATGTCGAGCTGCCATTACTTTTAGCGGGGAAATCTAAAAAAGCTAGAGAAAAGGCTGAAAAAGCATTAGATTTGGTCGGTCTAGATCACAGATACGATCACAGACCATCTGCATTATCTGGTGGTGAACGGCAGCGTGTCACTATCGCTAGAGCTGTCGTCAACGAGCCTGATATTATCTGGGCCGATGAACCTACCGGTGACCTGGATACCAAAACTTCGGATAAGATCATGGACATACTCTGTAAATTGAATGGAAAAAACGGTCATACCATGGTATTGGTTACCCACGAAGACAGAGTCGCTGACAGGGCTGAAAGAGTTCTCCATATGGAGAGCGGAGTTATTAAACGAGATCAGGTCAAGGAGGGTTGATGGATATGATCGTCCCTCTTTTGGGCATCATCGCTGTGGTGGTTGCTTTAGTTCTTATTGATGCATGTCGTAATAAGATCCTTTTTAGGATAGGGTGTAGGAACATATTCCGCAGGAAGACCAACACGATAATCGTGATTTTAGGGTTGATGATCGCAACGGCTATCATCTCATCATCTTTCGGTGTCGGAGATACTATGGACAGTATGGTTGAAGATGAGATATACAGTGAGTGGCAGCATACTGACGTCACCGTGTTCAATACCACTACCGAAGGAAGATTAGTTCCGATACCTTCTAACACTTATCAGAATCTGAGTTCAGATATTTTAGAAATCGAAAATGTAAGAGGGGTAAGTGGTGAAGTTCATGGATCTTTACCTGTACTGAATCCAGAATCTAGATTATCTGAACCGAGCGCACGTGTCATAGGTATGGATTTCGATGAGGGTGAGGGTTTCGGAGATTTCTATAAAGACGGTGAAAGTTTCGAACCGGAACTTGATGAGGGTGAGATCTTCATAGATACGAGATTAGCTGAAGAGTTAGAGGCTGAGAGGGGTGACGAATTGGTACTATTCACCGTTGGATCTCCGACGGGCGGTATATACACGGTGAGAGAAGTCATCGATAATAAGGGGCGAGCAGCTTTAAGGGGAAGCAGAAAGATCATCATGTCTTTACCCGATGCCCAGGCAGCCTTTTCACTTCCAGACCAAATCAATTACATTAGAGTCACCTCCATCGGAGGCGTTGAAGACGGCATAGAATACAGTGACCAGATCTTCGCAGATATCGAACAACTTCTTAAGGAGGATCCAGAGTACAGCGTTTTAGAGGCTAGAGGCAATAAAAACCGAGTTCTACAAGACTTTAAAGAAAATATGTCCCAGTTCACCGATATATTCTTCATCTTTGGCACGTTTTCGATAATCGCAGGGATAGTCTTAGCGGTGAATATCTTTGTTATGCTGGGTGAAGAAAGAAAATCGGAGATGGGTATGAGCAGAGCCATCGGTATGAAAAGAGGTCATCTCAGAAGGGTGTTTTCTTACGAAGGGATGATCTATGCTGCTGCTGCGTCTTTCGTTGGAATTTTTGTGGGTGTTGGTTTAACTTATGTGATCTTTTACTTACTCGAAGATATATTCGCTACATTCGGTGGAGATGTATCTCTGCTTAATTATTTTACTTTCACTGCCGAAAGTATGATATTGGCTTTCGCTTTGGGGTTCTTACTGACCATGGGGACGATATTCTTCTCGGTTACACGCATATCTAAATTGAATATCGTCAGGGCGATCAGGGATATACCAGAACCCCCGGTATCCAAAAAAAGCAAAAAAGTCTTTTATATGGCAATGGCAGGGTTGATCATCGGAGGTCTTTTAACATTATTAGGGACCGGTGCGGACCAGTTATGGTTACCTGTCACAGGTATTTCATTGATAATTATAGGTATCGGAACGGTGGTCAGAAGGTGGGTGGGAGATAGAGCCGCTTATACGGGAGTTGGTGTGTTTTTACTGATCTGGTGGCTCGTTCCATTGGAGGCCTTGGATCCATTTGAGGGATATACTGCAGGATTAGAGATGTTCATACTCTCTGGGTTGTTCATGGTGACCGCGGGAGTTCTCATAGTTATGTTGAACGGTCATCTATTGACCGGGGGGATGGAAAAGTTATGTAGATCCGAAACAGGGTTCAAAGCGGTGGTACTATCAGCTATTTCACATCCTTTAAAAGAGAAATTCAGGACTGGAATGACCATATTCATCTTCGCTCTGATTATCTTCGCGATAACTGTCATGGGTATGATCGTGGGTATCTTCGACACGAACATCGATAGGATGATCGAAGAGGAATCCGGTGGTTACGAGATAATGGGTTTTACCGGTCAAGATCAGTTCATAGATGATATACACCAAGAGATAATCAACAACGATAATCTTGATTATGGGGATTTTAACAAGATCGATTCAGCTTATCGTGGCAGTGTAAGGATGGTCGGCGATGAGGGAGAGCCTATTAGAGATTCTGTTATAGGTATCGATAGGAATTTTGTAAATAATAATACATTCGGGATGTCGGATTTTATCGATGAGTATGAATCTGTTGATGAGGTATGGGAGGCGGTTTTATCGGATCCAGACCTTGTGATAACCAACGCACCTGTTGATGATGATTTTGGGCCCCCTGGAGAGAGAACGGTGGAGTTGGGATCCACGGTTACTTTCATCGATCATGAAGACCGACCACAGGAGAAGAAAGTTATCGGTTTCATGGACCAGAGTGTTATCAGCGGTTATTTCATGTCTAAAGATACCGTTGAAAGAGATTTCAATATCACTTTAAATTCTCTATTCTTCTTTGATATCGATGAAAACGTAGATCCGGATGAACTAGGCCGGGAGCTGAATCGGGAGTTCATTCAATATGGTTTTAGAACGGTCGTTATTGATACGATCATCAGAGAAGCATTGAGTGCAACATACATGTTCTTCGACCTTTTCTCAGGTTACATGGGATTGGGTCTAGTCGTAGGGATCGCCGGTTTAGGTATAATCAGTTTGAGAGCGGTACACGAGCGGAGGTTGGAGATCGGGATGATGAGGGCCATCGGTTTTAAAAGGAAGATGATCCGGTACGCTTTCCTCATCGAGAACTCCTTCATAACTATAATCGGTATCGTATTGGGTTCTAGTCTAGGTATAGCCATAGGATGGTTATTGTGGTACGATGGATTCAGACCCATGGGTTGGGATTTCTCTATAACTTGGGGATCGATCTTGACGATAGGTGTGATAGCATACATAGCTATGCTGCTGACAGCTATACCCAGTGCTCATAAGGCTAGTAAAGTTTCACCGGCAGAAGCGTTGAGATTCGATTGACGATACAAAGGTCTATCTTGAACTGAATGACTCGTCTACTGGCCTTTAGCCTTGGTGAACTTACAGTCCTTGACTTTGATATGTGGGATAAAAGTAGGTGTTTTCACTTCCCACCATCTGACCTGTTTAGGGTCTTTACCTATTCCCTCTATATTTTTTAAAATCTCTAAGAGATTTCCCTTCAATCTGAGATTCCTTATCGGTTTTTTGATCTCACCATTTTCTACTAGGAACATCGCATCCCTGGGTACTGTAGAGAACTCTCCTTCACTCATGTTTGTAAATCTGGTATACCAATTGGATGTGAGGTAGATCGTTGGTCTAGAAGAGGTTGAAATGAACTCATCTAAGCTGTATGAACCGGTGTTGAAACGATAATTAGACGGGATCGGCATCAGTGTTCTAGGATTTTCTTCCGTACCGGTCAATCCCAGTTGGGTTAAATTCGAGTTCGAAGTCGTCTTCGGTCTTCTAAATAATTTGAGTTTTAACATACCTAAAAACTTCCATAATTTGGCTGTTGAAGTATTGTGAATCAAACTGTTTAATTCCCCATCCTTGATTAGGCAGGTTTTCTTTGAAGGAGTTCCTTCATCATCGAAGGGTCTGCTGTTCAGGCCTTCTTGTATCAATGGATCCTCGGTAACAGTAAGTTCTTCTGGACCGATCTTCTCGTTCATCTTACCTTTTAAAGGACTCATCCCGGATACCATCATTATGGGATTGGTTCCATTGAGTAAATTACCAAAAATATTGGCGGCTACAGTCGGTGTCATTATCAGATCATAGGTCCCGGCTCTCCCCTCTTTAGAACCGACACCTTTTTTTGCTAAAATACCGGCTTTTCTACCGGCTCTTTCAAATTTTTTATCGATATTGGATAATTCCCTAGTTACCACTATATCCTGCCCACTGCTGTCTCTTCCATTGAAGGCTCGAACAGTTCCTCTACAGAAAGAGGATCTGTATATCCCTCCGTTCCCATAACTCGTTAGAACCCCGATCTTCGAACTTTCTGAATGAATAACACCCGATACTCCGTCGGCTCCATTTTGAAGAGATGAATCGATGGTTTTCTTTACAAGTTCTGGAGCTTTTTCATGGAAATCTTCTATTTTATCATCGTAGATATCTAGAGAGCGATATGATGTATAAGATCCATCGTCCATACCCCAGTAGAGTTTGTTCTTCGGTAGGTGTTTTAAAAGATCAACGTGTTTAGGGACGTTCTTTTTCACTCTCTTTACATCAGGGTCCTGGACAGTGAGAGTGTTGATCTTACCCGTTAATGAAAAACGCGATTTTTTTGTAAATAATACATCTAGATAATAACTACTCCATTCTTTGTTCACATCGATAGAAGAGTTCGAAAATCTGATCTGGTGTTTTTTCTGGTCTATCAACTTAGCTATAGCTTCGTCGGCTCCAGCTTTTAAGGCGGTTTCGACTCCAACTTTTAACAATTCCTCTTCAAAATTATATCCGACCATAGCTATCACCCCAACCTCACATCTCTTATTCTCAAGTAAGGTCCTCCCGTAGATACACTCACCGGCTGCATGGGGTCGCTCTTACCACAGAAATTCATCCTGTATTCATAGTCCTTTGAAACTCCCTCAATACTGTTAAGGAGTGCTGGAGTTGTGAGTTCTAATGCAGGACGCTTGATCATCTGGTCTTTGACTCTTCCGTTCTTTATTAGATATGCTTCCAATCCTACGTATTTACTGTGGTACCGTCTATCATCTATGTTCCATTCGGTGAAACTCTCTATAAGCAGACCTTTATCGATATCCTCTACTAGTTCTTCTTTAGTATGATCTCCAGGTTCAAAGAAAGTGTTCGACATCCTTGGGATGGGTTCTCTACTGTAGGAAGATGATCGAGCCGCTCCATTGGAGTGAGTTCCAAATACAGAAGCGAATTCTCGGTTAAGAAACAGTTCGTTCAACTGCCCGTTCTTTATGAGATACCTACTTCGGGCTTTGACGCATTCCTCGTCGTAAAGATAAAAACCAGGACTTCGATTTATGGTAGGATCGTCTATGACTGAAACATCATCGCTTCCTAATTTGATTTCAGACTGTTTTAGATCCAAGGGATCTTGATCATCGATATCCAAAAATTCATCGTAAAAAGATCCCCCTGCCTGGGCCTCTTCTCGACCAATTATCCTATCGCTCTCGCTGGGGTGTCCAACATTTTCATGTGCCATTATCCCGGAGACTTCAGGACCCACTACAACATCTATATCTTCGTTTATGTTGACACTCCGGGATTTTTCCACGGTACTGACAAGTTTCTTACTCTCACTGACCACGAAGTCGTGTATATTTTCCTCTTTCAGCCATTCCCATCCGGAACAAGCACCTAATCCCAACATCCTCTGTTCACTAGAATCTTTTACTTTTGCGTTCAGAATGGTGAATAGTGATATAAATGATTCATCGGATCTGATATTAGAACCATCGGAATTTACGATGTATTTGTCTTTAGAGTTGGTATGGAGGAACAGTATCCTGTTCTTTATTTTGTTTCTGATCGAAAATCTTTTAGAACCTGATCTTTTGATCCCCTCATCCAATCGTTTCACATAATCTTGCTTCTCTTCCTTTGATATATCTTTAAAAGGGATGTTGACAGGAACTTTCCAGGTATCTTGGACTGTTTTCTCTTCAGAAAATTCGATAGGTGTTTCTCTTTTACTTAGTTTTGCCATCTTAGAGATCGATTCGACCCTGTTCTTGACCTCATCTTTGGTCAGAACATCGACAGATCCGAAACCTACACAACCATCGACGAGTACCCTTATCCCTAAACCTCTGCTCGATTTCTCTTGGATACTTAAAAAATCTCCATTCCTTGCAAAATAGTTCTCATTCTTTGAATTTACGAATCTTGCTTCTACATATTCTGCACCTAAGGATTCACCATAATCTACAGCATGATCTGCAAGTGTTTTTCCATCCATGGTCTTCACTTCACCTATAACTGGGGATAACTCATTAGATATTTATTGATTGTGTGACCACTATTGTTCTCATACTTGACTGGGTACGTCTATGATGTCCGATATCTGAATCTTATCACTAAAAAAACCCCTATCACCGCTGAAAATCTATCCTTTTTTCTACTTTGGACTGAACATTATTTAAAATACTCCTACTGCTTGTATTTATAACGGGTTGAAAATGCCACCGAGTGAAATAGAAATAGATACACAACGATTGAAGTCAAAAGCTAAGCTTGACGATATTAAAGAATCATACGAGACCATCGAACAGGCATTAAATTATAAGATAGGTGTCGGGACCAGGATGGATCAACAAAAAGATAATTTATTTTTTTTAGAAGTAGTGATTTCACTTTGTGAATATGATGATGATCTAGAAATTGAAAGTTTAAGGGGAAAGCTAGGAGTTCTGAAAGGGTTCGAGAAGCTCGGTTACACTGTAAGAATGGAAGAGGATAATTCTATCATATGTGAGAAAGATGTTCTAGAAGCAAATATATATGAAGAATATAAAAAGTCTAAAATTATTTTAGACGATCTATCCTGTGTACCATAGTATAGCTTCTGCAATTTCATAAAAGTCACTGCCAATTTTTTAAAAAATTTTAGATAAATTGACCTAAACTTACTAATATATCGAAAAAACTTTATTCAATAAACACAATAAGTATAAGGATGGATGAGATAGACCTAAGGTTGTGTCTTAAACTATTTGACAATTCACGGGTCGTATATCGAAAACTTGCTGATGAGGTCGACCTTTCAGTTAATGCTGTACACAGCAGGATCAAGGCACTGATAGATAAAGGTATAATCGGAGGATTTCAGGCAAACATCAGCTCGACAGCCCTGAATGGATCATTGAGATTGCTCATCCATGGTCAATCGACATCAGATAGTCTCGAAGATATCAAAGAGGAACTTTCATCTGATGAGAATACTTTCAGGATGGTATCTACAAGCGATCATTATCTTTATATTCACGGTTTGTTGAAGGACATCTCGGAGATGGGCAAATATATTGAAACGATCCCTGATAAAACAGGTATAAATGATCTAAATCTTTTCATACCTGATGTTCGAAAAGGAAACGTATCTAAGAGTTTCACTTTCACAAAAACAGATTATCAGATAATAAGATCACTTCATAATGACTCTAGAAAATCTTTTTCAGACGTGGCTGATGAATTGAAGTTATCCAC
>PULU01000023.1 GCA_003551065.1 Thermoplasmata archaeon
AGGTCTTTGATATCCTTAAAAACATCGTTACCGGTGAACCCAAAACCGCCCAGATAAGTTCTAAGTTTCTCTTCCTTTCTTTTAGAAAGGTGTTTGGTATCTTCAGTTATCGGTATATGTTCTCCGTATGTCTTATCCCAGATATCGTCCAAGACTTTATAATCTTCAGAAGCCGGTGTGAATTCTTGGGAGTGGTATCCTATCTTAGTTTTCTTACCTACATCTACACTACCTGAATCGGCATAGTTATCACCTGTTATTATATCCATAAGTGTGGTCTTTCCCGAGCCATTTAGGCCGACTAAGGCTATTTTTTTCCCCAGTTTTATATCGAATGTGATATCCTCAAAAACGACTTCATCGTAGCTTTTTGTTAATCTCTCCACATCGATAAGAGTATATTCATCTGGTGTGTTTTTAAGATTGATGTTGATATCTATATCTTCTGCTCTCAACTCGTACTGTAATTTATCTCTCTCCTCCTTCAGCCGTTCTAATCTAATTTCTCTGTCCTTATTGATATAATCTCCCCCACCGCTTGCCTTCAGTTTTAGATTCCTTATGGCCTCTTTCTCACTTTTGATTTTCTGTTCAAGCCTCTCCAATTTCAGTTTCTTATTTTCAGTCCTGGTCTTCTTCTTTTTTTCAAATCCTGTGTACGTGCCCACGAAGACTTCTATCTCAGCGTCTTTCAGTTCAAGGATCTTCTCAACAGTATTGTCCAAAAGTTCCCTATCATGTTCCACCATCAGATAACTTGCGTTGAAATCGTTAAGAAAATCTTCAAAGTATTTCTTCGCCTCCAGGTCTAGATGATTGGTGGGCTCATCCATTATGAATAGGTCTACATCCTTATAATTAGAGAAAAAATTAGCCAATTCTACCTTTCTCTTTTCTCCACCACTTAATTTTTCGATCTTCTTATCTAGCATCGATTCGTCGAAGCCAAAATCTTCTAGGAGGAATTTTTTAGCGATACCTTCGGAACTTCCAGTATCCTCATGGTGGAATTCGTTGACCAGATCTGAATAATCCTGTGCTATCACACTGTATTCATTGCTGGAGGGATCCTTTTCATCGAGAAGTTTTTGATACCTTTCAAGCTCACTCTTCTTTTGTTTGTTCAAGTCCTCGACGTTTTCCAGCTCTTCCCTCACTGTATTTTCTCTGTTCATTGAAATCTCTTGAGTTAAGAATGAATATGAGATATCATTCTTGAACTTGACACTTCCAGTGTAAAATCTATCCTTTCCGGTGATGATATTGAGCAATGTAGATTTACCCTCTCCATTGGGGCCGATCAATCCAACTCCTTCCCCTTCCATGATGGTAAAGGAGACATCCTTCAGCAATCTCCTTTCTCTTATAGTTTTATCCAGATTCTCTACATTGAGCAACATGCATCAAGGCTAGACCCGGTTTCTATATTTAAAACCAATGCAATATGGATCGTATTAGATGATATGGATCTATACCCGAAATATAAATTAAGTGAGTTCTAACTATATCAATTTAACTTTTCGTAAAATCTAATCATCTGACCTTGGTTTTAAATCATCTAATTCCGGCGTATAGCATGTTCATAGCACCTCGATATACGTATATCATAGGCGGACTTTAAACATGCTATTCAGTTGATACAGCAGGACGGAGAGAAGCGTTACTAGATCGAGGTTGCGGAAAAAGAATTGAGAATGTACGATATATGACAGTAGATGGATTTCCCTCGATAACTTATAACGCGGTCATCGAAAAAAAAAATATAATAGTAGTGCATTATACTCCTTGAGGGATAGAATCACGGAAGAAGGCAAAATTAGGATGATAGTAGTACCGATCGTAGTGATGCTCTTGGCGGCTATGGTGGTGGCTGTATATCAGCGGGGTGAAGCAAATAATTTCTCTCCTGATCAACAAATAAATGCTCGAGAAAGCACTGGTCTATCAGAGAACGAGGAAGACAGCTCTGAAAACTACACTACCCGAGATCCGATCCGCATAGACGGTAACGAAGATTTCGCTGAAAAAGCGGAAGAAAATGGTTGGCCGGGAGATGGCTCGCAAGACGATCCGTACGTTATCGAGGGCTACGAGATAAAAGGGGGAGGCGATGGCTATGGTATTTATATCGGTAATGTCACGGATTTTTTTGTGATCCGGAATTCATATGTGCACAATATAACTGGCACTCAGACTACCGACTCTTCTTTTCCTTCATATTTAAGCGACGGGTGGATAATCCTGTATAATTCCCAAAATGGAAAGATCGAAGAGAATAAATTTAGAGGTGGGAGTTTCGAGGACGGAAGAATATCGAATTCTAGTAGGAAAATCAGAATTAGTAGTTCCAAAGAAAATATGATAGTCGATAACAGTATTATGAATGGCTCGATAAGATTGAGCGGGGGCTCCCATAACATTATCAGTCACAACTTAATACAAAACCAGAATATATCTGTAGGGTCTTGGAATGGTATTGCTCTTTTTGGACAAACCGAATTCAACTCCGTTAAAGACAATACAATAATCAACAAGAACTATGGAATCCACATATCTTACGATGTTGGTCATGGTGACTCTGCGCCGGAGGATAACAACATCGAGAACAATAGCTTTATAAATGTAGAAGAAGAAATTCACAAAAGTATTGGAGTGGAGAATGGAAGCAGTAATAATGATGATGACTCATGGTTTCAGACAAGATCTTTTTTCTATTCAGTCGTACTTCTAGGAATTTCTGTAGTTATTTTAGGAGTTG
This sequence comes from Thermoplasmata archaeon, assembly GCA_003551065.1. Lineage (GTDB taxonomy): Archaea > Thermoplasmatota > Thermoplasmata > Halarchaeoplasmatales > Halarchaeoplasmataceae > Saliniplasma. The sequence goes on from PULU01000023.1 coordinate 2,759, forward strand.
GCTGGAGGAGAGTAAAAGGAAGTGGAAAAAATGAACGGTAAGAGATCGATACGGATGGCGATCGTGCTTGTCACCAGCTTTTTGCTGGTAAGTTTAGTTGGATCAGGAGTCATAGCTGATTTGCCTCGGGAATCAGAGAACGAGGAAGACAGCTCTGAAAACTACACTACCCGAGATCCGATCCGCATAGACGGTAACGAAGATTTCGCTGAGAAAGCAGAAGAAAATGGTTGGCCGGGAGATGGCTCGCAAGACGACCCGTACGTTATCGAGGGATACGAGATAGACGGTGGAGGATATGAGAGTGGTTACAGGGCTAATGGACGTTATGAATACGGAATATATATCGGCAATGTAACGGAGCATTTCGTGATCCAGGAGTGTTACATACACAATGTTACTATTATAAGTGAGAATATGTGGCTTGATGATCATCATCATTCTACGCAAACTCCACCTGGTATTTTTCTTCATAACTCACAGAATGGAAGAATTGAAAAAAATGAAATATATAGCTCTATCGCACTGTCTGGTTCATCCTACAATGTAATCACCAATAATATTATTCGATCTGTAAATTTCTCTTCTTTTGACGGACATGGAATCACCATTATACCTTCATCTTTTGACCCAGTTGAAAATTCTGTATATAATGATGTCAGAAATAATACTATATCCAACAAAACAATAGGGATCACCATAATGTACTATAGTGTTCATGGAGAAACAAACCCAGTAGAGAACAAGATTGAAAATAACACATTTAACAACATTGAAAAAGAAATTGACGAGCAAGCGGCTGTAGAGGATGGAGGCAGTAATAATGATAATGACTCATGGTTTCAGACAAGATCCTTTTTCTATTCGGTCGTACTTCTAGGAATTTCTGTAGTTATTTTAGGAGTCGGCTGGAGTAGAGTAAAAGGTAGTGGAAAAAATGAAGGGTAAGAGATCGATACGGATGGCGATCGTGCTTGTCACCAGCTTTTTGCTGGTAAGTTTAGTTGGATCAGGAGTCATGGCTGATTTGCCTCGGGAATCAGAGAACGAGGAAGACAGCTCTGAAAACTACACTACCCGAGATCCGGTCCGCATAGACGGTAACGAAGATTTCGCTGAAAAAGCGGAAGAAAACGGTTGGCCGGGAGATGGCTCGGAAGACGATCCATACGTTATCGAGGGTTACGAGATAGACGGTGGAGGATACAGATATGGAATCTATATCGGGAATGTGACGGATCATTTCTTTGTTCGGGAATGTTATGTGTATAATGTTGAGGGTTTCCCAGACCCTCCTGATACTATTCCTTCATATTTAGGTCCTGCTAGTATATATCTTTTCAACTCTCAGAACGGAAGAGTTGAGGAAAATAGACTATATGGAGGAAGCTTGGATGAGCATGGATATACGAACACGCCATCTAAAATCCGGCTTTCTAACTCTGAGGATAATACAATTATCAATAACTACCTCGAGAATAGCTCGATAAGGCTATCTCATTCCTCTCACAACCTTATCACCCAAAACACGATCGAGAACACTAATATTTCTTCTCCTCGCGGGTCCGGGATCTCTGTTTCGGGGGCCTCATCGGAATTAAACGACATAATAAATAATACGATCTCCAACAAAACGTATGGGATCGGTATAGGGTACCACCTTGACCATGGTGAATCTGGGCCGGAAGATAACAATATCGAGAATAATACCTTTATCAATGTAGAAGAAGAAATTGCCAAAAGTGTTTCAACGGAGGATGGAAGCAGTAATAATGATGATGAGTCATGGTTTCAGACGAGATCATTTTACTATATAGCCATACTCCTAGGAGTTTCGCTAGTTATTTTAGGAGTAGGCTGGAGAAGAGTAAAGAAGGAGGGAAAAAATGAAGGGTAAAAAATCGATAAGGACTGCGATCGTGCTTGTGACCGGCATCTTGCTGGTAAGTGTATTGGCTTCTGGAGTTATGGCTGATTCGCCTGAAGGAAACGGTGACAGTGACTCCCTGTCTTCAGGCCCTATTGAGATCAGCCTAGACGTTGGTTCTGAGGAACCCGTCTCAGAAAATTTCTTTGATAATAGATTCCCTTCAGCTCGTCAGCGACCTGTAGAGTTGCACCCAAAATTTTACGCTCCTGAAGATATAATAGAGGGGTCCTCATTGAAGCTGAATCTTTTTGAGGATACCACGTATTCTGTGGAGATACACACTCAGAGGGAGGAAATAAACAATATTACTAGAATCCGGGGAGATATCGAAGGTTACGATCATTCTTTTGTTGTGTTGTCTATAAGGGACGGGGAAGTCAGTGGAACTATAGAGATACCCGAGGAAAATGAAAGGTTCGTAGTCCAAAATGATCCGTCTTCTCGTTCACATTACGTTTCCGAGGTGGATCTTGAAGATTTAGAAGTGCCTGAGAGTTCTGGAGAGGTGATCCCGGAAAATAAGGAAAATAGAACCAGTTCTGATACTGACAGTTCCGATGATCCTTTCCAAAGCGAAGACCCCACTTATATGAATGATGAATCAGAGGACAGCTATACCAACGAAATGGATGATATTCAACCGATGGAATCGGGTAATGCTATCATCGATGTTATGGTAGTTTACACTAGTGCTGCAGACAATGAAGTGAGTGATATTGATCAAGTGATCAGCAATTCAGTAGGCACCGGGAATACAGTATTTGACAATAGTGAAATAGATGCCGAATTGAATCTTGTTCATACTGCTGAAGTGGATTATGATGAATCTGACAACGATTATGCAGATCGACGAAGATTGACGACCTCTCCTACTTTTCAGCCTTGGGGTGATGAATGGAACGGTTATGATATGCTTGGTTACATGAACGATGTACACGATTGGCGAGATGATTATGGAGCCGATCTTGTTGCTTTGATCGGGGACACAGCCGGGAGTTCTGCGTGGGTATTAACTTCTGAGACAGGAAGCCCAAATTATGGATTTTCAGTTACTGACATTGATCGAGCCGGAGAAGGCTCTCCATATACATTTATTCATGAGATAGGTCACAATCTTGGTTTAGCACATAATCCTGATGATGCAAATGTAGATGGGATATATGATTTTTCCTATGGTCATAAATTTGGAAGTAGATACGTGTTTGGAGAATATGCTACCGTGATGTCATACACAGGCACTTTGGATAGACGCGTTCCTCATTTCTCAAACCCAGATGTAGAATATGATGATGAAGGTGCCACAGGTATCGAGGACGAGCGTGACAACGCACGAACAATTCAGGGCTGCGATGATTATATTGGAACTAAAGATATAGTTGGAAATTATAGACCTCGACTTTCGATAGGCTCTGACACCGGAGGTTATACAACCCCTTCTTCTGGAACTTATACTTATTCTTATGGAGATGTAGTGGAAGTGGAAGCTCACTCACTTCCGTGGTTCGAGTTTGAAACCTGGTATGGCGACATATCTAGTGAGGAATCCACCGTAACCTTGGAGATGACAGAAGACAAGTCTATAACGGCCCAATTTTCTTCCTCTGGAGGTGGTGGTGGAGGCTGCCCCTATATATCACCTTGGACCGGAGAAGAGTATGAAAGAGATAACAATCTACTCATCGACTCGGAGTACAAAGATGGAGTGTTAGAAGATCACTATATC
>PULU01000102.1 GCA_003551065.1 Thermoplasmata archaeon
ATACTTTGATAAAGATTGCAGAGGTACATAGGTATGAAGATGTAAGAGACGTCGTTAATGAGGTCTATGATGGGAATATCTTACTTGTTGATACGGAAAGTATCGCAGGAAACAAAGAAGCGGTAAAAAGGGTTCACGGCGAACTCAAGGCCGCTGCCGCAGATGTGGATGGAGACGTCGCTGGAGTCGGTAACAACTTTGTTGCAGTCACCCCTGCGGGTATAGGCATCGACAGGAACAAGATAAAACCATTTTAAAACTACTTGTCTTTCTTATTCAAAAAGTAGGATCGCTGAGTTCCATACCAGTCTCAGTGGGTCTCAACAAGTAAGGCGTTCCACCTCTTTTTCTTATCATAGTTACTACTAGCTCTGGCTCTTCTGTTATGGCTACCATGGAACCCCCTCCTCCAGCTCCTGTCAATTTTGCACCGTAACTATGTCTTTGAGCCACATTCACCAGATCGTCCAATTTAGGGTGACTGACTCCTAAGATAGAAAGGAGCCTGTGGTTCTCGTTCATCAAGCTTCCAACTTTTTCGAGGTCTTCATCTTCAAGGGCTTTACTCCCTTGGTTTACCAATTCCCCGATCTCCCGGATCACTTCTTTTGCAAAATTACTTTTCTCGTAAAAACGTCTGACTTTTTCTACTAGAGGGGGGGTTGGTGCGTGGATTCTAGTATCTCCAACAACGATGGGGATATCTGGGATGTTCCGATGGTGTATGTACCATCTTCTATCGCCCTTATCTATCTGCCACAGAAATGAATCCCTTTTTTCCTTAGAGAGCATTATACCAGAACCATGTGTAGATGTAGAAGTGTCTATAGGGCTTGCACTACCTTGAACTTCGAATTCTATCTCGAAGGAAGTTTTTGCGATGGATTCCTCTTGGATTTCATCTTGTATGCCTTTCAAACAGCCTAATGATGATACTGTCACGGCTGCAGAAGAGCCTAATCCCGCTCCACTGGGCAGGTTACTCTCTGTTCTGATCTCAAGGTGGCCTTCATAGCCAGACGTTCTGATAGCCTGCATGATGTACCCCTGGTGCTCTACATCTATTTCATAACCGTTTACAGTAGTTTTTTCCCTAGCCTTTTTCATATCACATGAGATCCGTTTGTCGATAGCGATTGATATGGCCGGCTCTCCATAAACAACTGCATGCTCTCCAAACAATATGACTTTACCCGGTGCTGAACACTTTACCATCGATTATAGTAATGAAAAATGGGTACTTATAATTACAGGTAACTGAAATCAACTGCCATCTCACGTAGGTTCTCTATCCTTTTCTCAATAGGGGGATGTGAAGAAAACAGGTTGACAAAAGCGCTCCTTGCGAAAGGATTCACGATGAAAAGAGACGATGTCGTGGGGTTCTGTTTCTTTAAAGGATTTGTTTGGTTAGACCTTTCTAACTTAGCCAAGGCGTCTGCTAGTGCATTTGGATTCTTACTGATCCTAGCACCTTCTTCGTCAGCATGGTATTCTCTCTTCCTCGATATGGCCATCTTGATTATAATAGCCCCTATAGGCGCTAAAACCATAGCGATCAACAGTACAGGATTCATCCTTCTTCTACTGAAAAGCATCTGCCACCATACCATCCTTGCCATGAAAGTGACTGCCCCTGCAAGGGTAGCTGCGACGCTCATAACTAGCATATCTCTGTTCTTGATATGAGCGACCTCATGGGCTATGACACCCTTTAGCTCTTCTTTATCTAGAATATTTAACAAACCCTGGGATACAGCTACAACTGCATTATCCTCATTCCTTCCAGTAGCGAATGCGTTTGGTATACTCATGGGGAGGATGGCGACCTTAGGCATCTCGATATCGGCTTCGTATGAGATCTCCCTTACGGTATTGAACAGCGTGGGGTGGTCTGATTCTTTTATAGGCTTTGCATTGTAATGTTTGAGTATGAACTTATGACCGTAAAAATAGGACACTAGATTCATAACTGCCGCTATGATCAGGAAAACTATCGTACCAGCTATCCAGTTACCCATGAAGTACCCGCCTATCAGATAACCGATAGCTACCATGAAGATCAACATGAATCCGAACAGACCCAATGTTTTAGTTCTATATCCCATCAGGTATTAAGTGGGGTCCACTATTTTATAAACCTTTCGTTAGCCACGATATCCGCTTCTTAGCCTCTCGGTCCATCTTTCGAAAGGTTCAGTAACTCTGTCGAACAACCAGTCGGACTTTCCTTCCGATGTTGACCAGTAAGCAAATAATGCTACAGCTATCCCCGCAGGGATATCCAATATCCAATGGATCCCTAGATATATGATCGTAAAAACGGTCAGTATGACGAATATAAAACCGAATATCTTCAGTCTTTTCAATCCAGCACTATAACCAGAAATCAACGTTATGGTCAAAGGTATGCTGGTGTGTCCACTTGGGAAGCAGTTGGACTGTCTATTGGTCAACTGTACTATGGAGTTATACTGGGGATGGTCATAAAGTAGGGCCTGTACCTCATCTGGTTTATAAAAGGATGTGACCAAAACGTGGAGTAGAAAATATCCCAACAAAAGGAAAACGTAATTGACCGCTAAAGCCTTGCAGAATTGTTCAAAAACATCAAACTGGTCCCTGAGTATGAAAAATATAGGGGTGAAAGCAACGAAGAACGACAGACCTAAAACATAGAATATCGAAGATGCATGTACGATCAAAGGATTATCCAGGGTTTGCTGCAACCAAACTATATGATCCACCCCCTCAACTGAATAAAACCACCATGTCACTCTGAATCCTGGTGGATGGATATCATGTATGAAGTTTTCGACTTGTAAAAAAGCAAAAACGATGAACACGACGAAGAATCCACCTCTAGCCTTCCAAAGCTTTTTCTTGAGTGAGGTGAACTCAACCCTTTGATCCTCATCAAAAAAATAGATACCGATGAAAACTAGTATCAACAATCCGGGTATGAACCAAAGCATGCCTTTCATCAAGGGAGTCATATTCTTCTTCCTTGAATTTTGATCGACATATATGTTCTTTCCCATTGTCATAATCGGAAAACCTATTATCCACTTCTTAACTTACAGGAATGTGGATTCTAAAATAAAGACCAGACGGTTCTTATCTAGGGTGTTGAGAGACCATTACAGGTCCATCGATCTGTACTTACCCTATCGATTCACCAGAAGGGAGTTCGCTTTCATATACATGGGTGGAAGTGGGATGCACAGACCTGTGGGATTCTCGACACGGGATGATGTTGTAGATTTTTTCAGAAAAAAAACACCATTACACGCTTACTACTCCACGGCTTACTACTCGGATCCAAGTGTTCCTATGAAGGAGAAGGATTGGTTAGGTGCTGACCTGGTATTCGATCTTGATGCAGATCATCTTCCTGGAGGCGAAGAGTTGAACTATCCTGAACAGCTTAAAAAGGTAAAGAAAAAGACAAATTTATTGATCCATGATTTCCTTATAGATGATTTCGGGTTCGACGAAGATGAACTCCATCTCTATTTCTCCGGTCACAGGGGATATCACATCCATATAAGGAGCAAAAAAATATTGGATATGTCCAGTGAGGCTAGAAGAGAGATAGTGGATTACATCACGGGGGTGGGTTTGGATATCGGTGAGATATTACCTACCGAAGATATCGAAGTCGATAGATACATGGAGTATAAAAAGATAGCAAAAAGTCCTAGATTACCTGATGAAAATATCGGGGGCTGGGGAAAAAAGATGAGGAAGATGACGGTTCAACTTCTTGAAAGATGGGAGGTCATGGACAAAAGTTCCGTTATAGAAGAGATGAAGGAGAAACACAAAGTAGGTGACAACACTGCTGAAGGTTTGTATGAGGAACTATATGAAGAAGGAAAATGGAGTAGAATAGTTGAAGAAGGAGTGCTGGATGTTTTCAAGGAAAAAGGTAAAGTCAACGTGAACAGTTTTTTAGAGATACTGAAGGGTGTTTTAGAGGAAAAAAACATAATGGAGATCGGTTCAGAGATAATAGGAACTACAGATGAACCGGTTACAGGTGATATCAAAAGATTGATCCGGCTACCAACGTCTATACACGGAGGATCTTTCCTTTTTGTAACCCCTATAGCAATAAACGAGTTCGAAAATTTTGATCCACTAGAAGATGCAGTACCTAGATGTTTATCCAAGGAAAAAAAGGAGCTTAAAATAAACGAGATGCCTAAGCTAGACTCCATGGAAATCGGCGGGGAACATATCGAATTCGATGAGAAGATGATAGTACCTGAATTCGCCGCTCCCTTTATCATTTCAAAATTTAAAGCGAAACTCCTATAAACGAACAGGACAATATGATATCGTTCAATTATAAAAGGTGATCCAATGAAAGGGGACTACGACCGGCTGGAAGGAACATACAAGTTGGCGGGTTTAAAGAGATTGGAAAGGTTCGCTTACTTGATCCAGGGTATTGGCATAATCGCAATATTTATCTTTTTAGTTTATATTGGGGGTGCCATGCTCAATCCATTTTACCTACCATTGTTCTGGGCAAGCCTGGCAGCTCTCATAGGGATTTTCATATTATCTCTAGAATCTATAGCTTTCAGATTGATCGAGATAAAAAAACGAGATAGTGAAAGTGCTAAATTTCTCATGGCCGACAGGTCTATGAAAAAGGCATATACCGTGATAGTCGTGGCCTTGATCGCATTCGCCGTGGCATTCGTACCTTTTTTCGCAGAAGAGATCCAGGATATGAATAAGATGGAAGGACAGATCGAATTCACAGGAGAGGAGACCATAGAATTCACATCTCGGGGTAGATTCGACCATCTATTAGCAGATGAGATAAACCTAGAGGTCATAGGTGATGTTGAAGAGAGTGTTGAGGTTTACATCATACAAAAGGATATTTACACACCAGGAGGATCGTATGGACCAGCTCAAAGGCAAAATGTGGAAAACACGGAGTTCGATGAATCCTTCGAGTTCAGCATGCCAGAAAGGGACTTCGATGAATATTATATAGTTCTACAGAGCGATGAGGTGGTAGAGATTAGATACGAGATACATTATATAGTGCCAGATTATATGACTCGCTTCCTCTCAATAATCTTCATAGCTTTCGCGATATCCCATGCTGCATGGGCCATAACTTTATATCCGATAAAGAAAAGATACTCGGATAAAGCGATATACAAATGATCAGAAACAGCAGCAAACGTTCTTCTCCAGGATATCGTATCTTTCTTTTACCCATTCCCTGGTCTTTCTAGATGGGAGTACGATACCCTTTATGCCTTTCTTTACAGCTTCTATCTCTGTATCTGGCCTTCCTCTTTCCCTCATACAACCTAGAATCAGATCGGCATCAGTTCTCTCAACAGCGGTCTCTATTACTTTCAGTATATCTTCTTTACCGACAGATTCTCCCCAAAAAGAAGGTACCAGCGTATTCAATACGAGCTTTTCACTGTCCCATACCATGTCTAGTGCATGATATTCTCCTTTGATATCGCCACCGTGTAGTCCTATAGTGATATGCGGGACTACATCCATATCCCTACTAGTTAATAGTTCATATCCTATCTGAATATCACTTGGTTTGAGTTCAAGTCCATACACTTCTTTTATGGTCTTTTCACTACCTATCACATCATAAGATACCATATCGATACCCGTTTCTTTAAGTTGGTCTGTCATCTCCTCGTCAGGAACTCCTGTATGGACGTTGACGGAAAGATCGGTTTTTCTCTTGATATCTTTTAAAACCTCATAATATCCATCTAGAGGTACCATCCCCTTATCGTTGAACCCACCAGATAACAAGAACCCTGAAGCACTTCCAGATTCGAGGTCCTCGGCGGTTTCTCTCAATCTTCCCGGTGTACTCACGTCTACCATGTTCTTGAGAAAATGGCCCCGGCAGTGCCTACACAACCTTTCACAATGATCACCTGTCACGGAAAGACTCGGGAATTTTTTTCCAGGGTGATAGAACTCGATTACCGTCATCATCTTGGGATTGTTCAACATACTATAAACGTTCTTTGCTTTCAGGGAAACAGACTTATACTATTTTCTGAATCTTTAAATAACGGTGAAAAGGATCAAAAGGAAAACCAAGATCGTTTTAGCTGTCTCACTAGTCTTGCTAGCTTCATGGACTATAGGGGGTATAGTTTACACCCTTCCAAATATAGAAGTCATCGGTGAGGAACGCTTCAGAGATGAAGATAGAGGGGCACGTATAGAAGATGATATCGACGAAGGGATCTTTTCATTATTACTGAACACGCTTTTCGCCTTGATCCTAGGTATTTTATCGGGATCGATAATGAGCTTCATGGTAGTAAAAAGAAGAGATATACTCAGTAAGATATTCACCTTCACGATAATAGCACTCGGTTTAGCTGTTG
>PULU01000011.1 GCA_003551065.1 Thermoplasmata archaeon
AGCGAGTACATTATCTTCGGAAACCGAGATCACGTTCACCTGGTATCCTTCATCACCATATTCTTCTCTGATCATGGCGTTTGCCTTTGCTATCTCAGTGTCCGGCTGAAAATCGTCATCATCTGCTTGAAATTCTATTTGGCCTAAAAAGGATGCTAAGATAAGGGTGATCACTATCAGGAGCACTATGAAAATTTTTGGACGTCTAGAAATTATGTTCTCATACTTACCTATGATATTCATGTCAACCAACATCAGGTAAAATAGATGATATTATTTAAAACTTTATTTATTTCATTTTTATGGAAAAATGTCCTAACCAACCTAATAATCATAATATATTCCATAGTCATAGTACATTTTCAGTTCCAAAACAACGACATGCCATTTCAATATATTTAATAGAAATTTAAAATATTTAATAGAAGAACCACTATATTAACATCGTACCAAAATCGTTTTTATCGATGCGGCCTATTGAACATATATGCCTTTGAGAAGAGAACTGATAGTAGACCATGAAACTACACCAACTTTGGAGTGGTCATGATGTTGGAGATCCAACACAGAGATGGGTTAGCACGGATCTGTAATTTCGAAACTGCCCACGGTACAGTGGAAACTCCAGCTTTACTACCTGTGATAAACCCGAACAAATTGATAGTGACACCGAAGGAACTCGAAGACGAATTTGGAGCACAGATCATCATCACCAACTCCTACGTTATCAAGCAGAGTGATGAGCTTCGGAAAAAGGCTTTGAAAGATGGTTTACATGCCTTGTTGGATTATCACGGACCTATAATGACGGATTCTGGTACTTTTCAAGCCTACGTTTACGGATCAGTGGATACAAGTCCAGAAGAGATATTGAAATTCCAGAAGGACATAGGTTCCGATATCATTACTATCTTGGATAGGTTCACCGAACCCGAGGATAGTAAAGAACTGGTGGAGGAAAAGGTAAGAGATACACTAAAAAGGGCGGAGGATGCAGTAGATGAATACGGAGGATCGGATATCCATCTATCTCTTCCCATCCAAGGATCGACATTCACTGAATTGAGAAAGGAAGCAGGTGAAGCCATCTCTAAGTTGGATGCAAAGGCGGTTTACCCCATCGGAGGAGTAGTCCCGTTGATGGAAGACTACAGGTTCAAAGAATTAGCGGAAGTCATCATAGCCTCCAAGAAAGGTTTGGGACCTAAAGGACCGGTGCACCTCTTCGGTGCCGGTCATCCTATGATATTCTCACTAGCTGTTTTACTAGGTTGTGATATGTTCGATTCCAGTTCTTACATCAAATATGCACGACGTGGAGATTTCATGTTCCCTACGGGAACGGTGAAACTCGAGCATCTTTACAGTCTAGCATGTGACTGTCCAGCATGCAAAGATCATTCGGTTGAAGATATCGAAGGAATGGACGAGGACTCTAGAACAAGACTCATAGCTAAACATAATCTAGGTCAGATGTTCCTGGAGATACGGAACATAAAACAGGCTATACAGGGAGGATCACTCTGGGAACTGGTCGAAAGGAGATGTAGAAGTCACCCACAACTGTACGAGGTTTTCAAGGTGCTGAAAGAAAAGTGGAGATTCTTAGAACCTTTCGAACCAAGGAGCAGGAAATCGGCTCTTATGTACACCGGTGCTGAATCTCTGAACAGGCCAGCCGTTAAAAGGGTCCAGAGATGGATAATGGAGGAATATGAACCCCTTTTTGACGGTCCTACTTTTTTATTCGATGTAGATGAAAACGAAAAACCTTACAACCGACACCTTAGGTTCGAGATATCAGAGATCTTCAGAAGATGCAGTGCTAACCTGCTGCTGTCAACACCGATAGGACCGGTTCCACTTGAACTTGATGAGATCTATCCCATAGCCCAATCCATATTCCCAAGAGGATCAAAGAACGAAGGATTGGTAGATGAGTACCTGGAAAAGAAGGGGATAGATGATGTACTTGTATGGGAAGGTATAAAGACTTTGAGATCCGTCGAGGATGGAGGTGGTGCTAACCTCGATGTTATGAGGATCAAGACCGTGGCGGATTATCAGTTCGGTAAAGGTGCCGGGGAAGTCCTGACCGATGGACAACTCAGATTTGTAAAGAACAGAAAGGGTAGGGTGAAGAACGTCATGTTAGATGATGATCACATACTGTCGGTCAGACATTACGATGGTTTTTTCACACTCAAAAAAGCCGGTGCACTTATACTTAAGGAACACTTTTCACCTCCTAGTTTAAGACTCAAGGTGAACGATGACAGTGCCGAGTTCAATAGGAAGGGCAGGAACGTATTCTCGAAATTCGTATTAGATGCTGACGATGATCTCAGGCCCGGTGACGAAGTGCTCGTAGTGGATAAGAATAATAGACTAGCAGCCGTTGGAAGGATGTTCCTTACAATAAAGGAGATGATGGAATTCGATACTGGTCTGGCTGTGAGGATAAGAGAAGGTATAGAGAAGTGATCAATCGTCGATGATCTCTATTTTATAGGAGTCGATCTTTTTGGGTTGAGGTTCTTCTTTTTCATCCTGATCGTTGGTTTTTTTAACGGGACTCCAGAACGAGGCACCACACGAATCACATTCGGTGTCGAACCGATCAACTGGTTGTGCGCAGTGCGGACATTCGAACTCCTTCTCTTCGTTGATAAAACTTTCACCGCAGTCAGGACATTCCTCATGCTCGCCATCTACGGTGGTTCCACACACGGGACATCCATAGATATCCGTTTCGAACTCTGCATCACATTCAGGGCAAGTCGGTGATTCATCGTCAACCAGTGCCCCACATCGTTGGCACTCGTTATTACTCTGCCTGTAACTCTCCCGTACTTTGGTGTGCTTTTTTCTCCCCCAAGTTTCGTATTCGTATAGAAGATAGACTATTATAATCCCGAATGATATTATCACTAACAGCAGAGGTAGATATTGAACTTCAAGTATGGACAGAAGACCTGACATCATCAGTAATAATCTGTAATTTGTATTTAATTGTTATGTCAATCCTACTCGTGCTACCGCAGTTAATTTTAATTATCCCTTTTTAGTTTAATATGTCATATGGGAAAGATCCGATCCGATTTATCGGTGTACAATAGATTCTTACTTATCGCAGTCATCGTAGGACTATTTTTGTCATTACCTCTTACTACTTCTGCTCAACCTTCTGAAAGAGAAGTTATGATATTGGACGTGGATGATTATGAGAAAGATGTTGAGATGGATGGCAGGGGGCGGTTCAATTGGACGGTTTACAATAAAAATGTTTCGAGGGAATATTCAGTAAGAGTTAGGGCCGAGGGACTAGGAGACTGGGAACGCAGTCTTTCTAAAGATAATTTCATACTGGATGAGGACACGAGGTATGTACCTATTTCTCTAAGATTCACAGTCCCTAGGTTCCCAGAGAAAGAAGCACGTTCTGGAGAGGTCACTTTCAATTTCACTCAACTGAACGGTGACGATGTTTTCGAGAAGACTAGAATAGTTCAGGTATCTATCATAGGGATGTTACCCGAAGAAGATGCTAACACCATCGTGGGAGGTTATCCCAATCCATTACCGGGGAGACTTGATAACCAGTATGGTGCTCTAGGTCTGAATATTTTGATATGGGCAGGCATCTCTCTTGGACTCTATTTTCTTGTAACACCAGTCATACACACTCTCACAAAGAAAACCAAAACCAATCTCGATGAGATATTGGTCACGATGGTACGGAAGCCACTGAGTTTTTTAGTGTTTTTATATGGTTTTATCCATTCCTTACTGAGATTGACTCTGCGTTTAGAGATAAGGGCCACCGCATATCAATTGTACTCACTTATAGTGATCATTATAGGAGTTTACGTTACTTACCGCATTTTCGATGCTTTCCTCGAGGAGATCGCTCGGACCAGACGCCAGCCCGGCTTCACCAATATCTTGAAACCGATATTCGAGAAGTTGGGAGGTGCTCTCATCCTGGTAGGCGGTCTGATAATAGGTCTTAGGGCGGTGGGTATCGAGGTGACAGCATTACTTGCAGGTGCTGGGATATTGGGTCTTGTCATAGCCTTCGCCGCCCAGGATACTCTTTCGAACTTTTTCAGCGGTATGCATTTACTACTGGATAGACCGTTCACCATAGGAGATATAATCCTTTTGGAAACAGGTGAATATTGCCGCATAGAGGACATAGGTATGAGGAGTACAAAGCTGTATAACCTTAGAGAGCACGAAGGTATCGTCCTTCCCAATAACTCCTTGGCCAACCAGAAGATAGTCAATATAGCACAGCCAGATATCACCTTACGGCTACCTATCGATGTGGGAGTTGCCTATGGGTCGGATATCGAGAAGGTCCAGAGTATCCTGTATGAGGTAGCTAAAGGACATCCCGATGTGTTCGAAGATGAGAAACACGAGACCACTGTACGTTTCAGAGAGTTCGCGGATTCAAGCTTGGAGTTCACTCTCCGTGTTTGGATCGACGATATATCAAAGCAGTGGAACGTGGGCAGTGAGTTGAGGGAGGAGATCGATCGAAGGTTCAGAGAAGAAGATATCACCATACCGTTCCCACAGAGGACCTTATGGATGCACAATATCGACTGAAAACCTTTTTAACTCTACCTATAATTACTATAACTATGGAAAACGAGATATTGAAGCTCTTCGAGAGATGTGCAGAAGAGGTCCAGACCGATCTAAAAACTCTTAGGTCTAGATATTATGGTGATACCATGGGGATGGGAGCCGATGGAACACCTATCAAAAAAATCGATGAGAGGGCTGAGAAGACAGTTATCGAAAACATAGAAAGAGAAACGGACTTCAACATATTGAGTGAAGAGAGGGGTCTTATAGATAGAGGTGGGGATGGTACGGTGATACTGGACCCCATAGACGGAACCAGTAATGCTGTATTAGGTATCCCTTTTTATTGTATCTCACTTGCATATACTGAAGGGACATTGAGGGACACAGAAGTTGGATATGTAAGAAACATAATAGACGATACCGAGTATCGGGCAGTATCTGGAGAGGGGAGCTATATGAACGGCCATCGCTTGGATCCAAAACCCAACGACGAATATAATTTCTCGGTTTATATGGGTAAGGAAGCACACCCGGAGAGTTTCGAGGTGGCATCTATACCCAGAAGGGTACGTTCTTTGGGTTCAGCGGCTTTGGAGATATCCATGGTGGCTGCTGGCATATTAGACCTTTATTTTATGAAAACTTATGAACAGCGTAGGAGTCTCAGGATAACCGATCTGGCTGCATCGTTCTTGATTTTGAAGGAAGCCGGCGGTGAGATATATGATGGTGATCTGGACCCCTTGGATATGGAATTGGATCCAAAAGGGAGAAAAGATATAGCCGCCGTAAACCATGGATCAGTTTTGGAGGTGTTGAAATGACTTTAAATTTTGGAGTTTATGGAAGGTTAAAAGGTGAAGCGAATAAAGATGTGATCGATTCTTTACCGGACCACCCCACCGCTGGAGATGTTTTCTACCACGATATGTTAGCCGAACAGCTCGGTAAAGATGGTCATGATATGTCGGAACTGAACGATAAAGATCTAGATTTTATACTTGCAGTCGGTGGAGACGGGACGATCTTGAGGTTGTTACAAGAAACGGATAAAAATGTTCTAGGCATGAACACCGGTAGGGTCGGATTTTTAACGGCTATGGAGATCGGAAGGATAGATGAAGCTCTCAAGAAAGTGAACCGGGGAGATTATTTCGTGGATGAACGTATCAAGTTGAAGGTCATCATAAATGGAGAGCTCAAGGGTGAGTGTACCAACGAAGCGGTGATCCATACTGAAAGTATCGCTAAGATGAGGCACTTCGAGGTATTTCAAGAGGATAAAGAGATAGATAGTTTCAGGGCAGATGGTCTGATAGTTTCAACCCCTACAGGTTCTACTTGTTACGCCATGAGCGCCGGTGGCCCCATAATAGATCCCACTGTAGATGCATTCGTGATAGTTCCGATATCACCTTACAAGCTGGCAGTGAAGCCCTTCGTAGTCCCGGTGGATAAGGATATCTGTGTCAAAGTCGATGATAAAGGAAAATCGAGTTTGATGGTACTCGATGGCCAGAAGAAGTTCAAGATAAGCTCCAAGGATGAGATCAGTTTCAATCTAGCTGATAAAAATGCCAAATTCATCAGTTTTGAGAAGGATTTTTACGACAGGATCAAGAAGAAGTTGGTATGGCGGTAAACAACCCATACCCTAAAAGGGTGGGGCTTTCCGAGAGGGAGCCTATGTTTACCAGCCTAAGCCACGCAATACGCAATACGGCTACGTTACCCGTGTATCACAC
>PULU01000156.1 GCA_003551065.1 Thermoplasmata archaeon
AAGCGCCGAGGAGGAGATTCGAACTCCTGTGGTGCAAAGCACCAATGGCTCTCGAGGCCACCGCCTTAGGCCAGACTTAGCTACCTCGGCATCGAAGTCGTAATAACAAATCGTGTTATATAAGCTTCTTGGGAGCAATGTATAGAAGTCCAAGACTTTTATATAGATGTTCTATTCCCGTTGAAACATGAAGAGATTGATTGCTATCTTATTGGTATTATTATTCATCGCTTCACAACCGGTTATTGGAGATATAGTAGAAGAAAAAGAACCGGAGATAAAGATCACCGAAGTCTATTATAAAAGTCAGCCAGGCTGTGAATATTTCGTTCTCTCCAACTGGGGTAAAGAGGGTCAAATCGATGAGCTTTTGATAACGGATATAGAAGGCGAACTTGTAATAGAGGATATCAGATTCAAAGAAGGGGAGGAGATCGTGATCGCTGCTGATAAAAATGACTATGAAGATATTTGGTATGAAGAGCCAGATCTCTTGAAGTACGAAGATTTTGAAACATCCGGAAATTTTAGACTGGCAAATCAAGAGGACGAATTACTTGTATATGTTGATGGAGACCTATCTGATGCATTTTATTACGGTGATGGGGAGGGAGGTAAAGGTTGGGTCGGTGAACGTAGTCCAACACTCGGCCATGGAAGTTACGCAAAGAGAAGAGATCAGGACACCAATAGCGCCGAAGACTGGAATTGGTCAAGGGATTGGAAAGTCGGTCACTCTGATTTTAGTTCTGAAAGCTTCTCTTACTACGGAAACATGACGGCTTTCACATCACCAGATGGATCATACGAAGCGGTCAAAGAATTTTTTTCTGGTATCGAAGAATCCCTAAAGGTTTCTATCTATGAATTCAGGAACCTACACCTAGCCGAGTCCATGGCTGAGATGTCGGATGATGGAATAGATGTGAAGGTATTTGCAGAAGCCGTTCCAGTCGGTGGATTGAGTGAAGAGGTGAAAAAATGTCTTAGTAAAATAGAAAATTCGGGTGGTGATGTCTATCTTATGGGGAAAGAAGATTTCTCTCCTTATCGATTTTTACATTCTAAGATTATGATCGCAGATTCAGAAAGTGTATTGATCTCCTCGGAGAATTTTGGGTACAATGGTTACCCTACAAATCCAACTTATGGAAACAGAGGTTGGGGAGCGGTTTTAGAGGACAAAGAAATTGCAGATTATTATACACAAGTCTTTTGGAGTGATATGAAATTCAGTAGTAGATTTTTTTCTACTTATGGAGATGATTTGGATATCATAGAAGAAGATCGTCTAGGAACTTATTCAAAAGAGTTCGAGCCTTTAAAATTAGAGGACTATATATATGTAGAAACGGTTCTTTCTCCAGACACATCTAAGGATTCCATATTAGAAATGATCGATTCCTCAGAGGACTCTATTTATCTGCAGCAATTTTATATCAGATACTGGGAGCAAGAAGAAAATCCGTTCATTAATAACATCATAGAGAGGGCAAAAGACGGTGTTGAAGTCAAGATAATACTCGATTCGATGTGGTATAATCTAGGTGATAATGGTGTCGGTAACGATGATATTGTACAGGAACTCAATAATATTTCTGAGGAGAAGAATATAGATCTCGAAGCTAAATTGATATCCGATGAACATCGGTTCTCCAAAGTTCATAATAAAGGCTTGATCGTAGATGAGGAAAAAGTCCTAGTTTCGAGCATAAATTGGAATTCGAACTCCGTATTGCAAAACCGAGAAGTCGGTGTCATCATATATAATAATGATATAGGAGAATACTTCTCTGAGATATTTTTATCAGATTGGAGAGACGATATCGTCGATCCGATAGCTGATGCAGGAAGGGATATTGAAACTAATATAGATAGTGTAGTAGAACTCCGTGCTGACAACTCTTGGGATGACAATAATATAAGTAGATACCGTTGGGATGTAAATAAAGATGGGCACTACGAAGGAGAGGGTAAGAGGTTCTCAACTATTTTTACAGAATCGGGAACTTATGAGGTCCTGTTATATGTAGAAGATGAATGTGGTAATTGGGACACCGATACTGTCACTATTATAGTCGAAGAGGAGAAGAGTACATGGATAGATACGGATGGATCCGAAACAAATTTGCCTTATTTATCATTTTTAATATTGTTTACTGTCATAGGTGTGATGATTTACCGTAAATATGGATAGATCAACATATCCTAGGAACGGGGTCACCTACAGGGGTTTCCAAGATCCTAGTTCCTCCAACTTCGGTTCTCAAAACAACTCCTTCGATATCTTTTTTTACCTCTCCAACGATGGCTGCATCTTTGCCCTCATCCGTCTTCTTGATAGCAGCTAAAACATCTTCTGCCAATGAGGGTTCAACAGCCATAATGAATTTACCTTCATTTCCGATTGTGAGAGGGTCGATACCTAATAATTCTCCGCCATTTTTTACCCAGTTTTTCATGGGGATGTCGTTTTCTATTATCTCGATACCTACATCAGATTTAGAAGCAATCTCATTTAGAGAGTTTGCTATACCACCTCTAGTAGGGTCTTTAGCTGATGCTACACCACCAACTTTTAGGGCACTTTCCATAACATCCACTAATGGAGCTATATCGCTTTTGATCTCTCCTTGGAATCCGTACCCTTCTCTTTCAGAGAGGATCGTGATACCGTGATCACCCACGGTTCCGGTCAGGATAATCTTGTCACCGTCCTTCAAATTTTGATCTGAAAGCCAATCTTTCTTCCTTTCTCCTGCTATTTCCATATTTTGATCCATGAGAGGATGTCGTTTTCCTATCCCAGTAGTAGTCATGACCGGAGAATCAAGATCGGTTTTTTCCACAACCTTGGTATCTCCAGCTACTATAAAAATACCAGTTCTCTTACATATCTTTGAAGCACTTGATAAAAGCTGCTGGATTTCATCAATAAAGATCCCTTCAGGTAAGATGATCCCCGCTGTCAAAGCTATAGGTTTAGCACCTATGGCTAATAGATCGTTAACGGTCCCAGCGATCGATAAACTACCTAAATCTCCTCCGGGAAAAAAAATCGGTTTTACAGTGTGACCGTCGGTTGTTATAACAATATCTTCGATAATAGCGGAGTCATCCAGGTCCGATAGTGGGATTTCTCCGATGTCCGATCTAAAAGATGGTAATATCAGTTCGTGGATCAATTCATCCATCAGTTCTCCACCGGCACCATGCGCCATCGTGATCATCCGATCTTTCTCTTTGCTCATGTTAGTCATCATCTAATCAGGACTTATATTATTTTATCGAAAAGACAATTAAGAGTGAATGTTAATAACCTATTATGGACTTCATAGATCTTGGTAAGGTTCACAAAACAGGGGTTTTGATAGTATTGATATTCGGTGCTATCGCTACTATTTTACTGATCTATCTGGGAGGACGATATGCATATCCTATCATTTTATTTTGGATGCTGATACCTGTTTTTATTAAAAAAATAGCAGATAGATTAAGAGGGAAGGACGGATAGAACTAGGAAATGCTTATATAATATAAGACGAAATTTACTTATTACACCGCAGCCTGGCATTTAGTCAATATAAAAAGAGAATGGAGATATAAAAAAATATATAATGAATGCCCATTTAAGATTGGAAATGCGGATAGCTGAAATAAAGATGTGTGTCTATCATGGCTGAAAGTTCAAAAAGCACTCCCGTTGGAAAAGAGAAGATCGAAGGGGAAAGATTGGTCGAGGGTTTTTCCAGCGGAGATAAGGAAGATGCCATAATGAAATTGAAGAAGATATCATCAGTCGATGGTGAAACCGCTGAACTATTATTTGAATCTGGGTTCACATCCTTAAAATTACTCTCCTCAGCAGATCCCGATGATATAAAAAAAATAGACGGTTTTGATATAGACAAAGCTAAAGATATCCAGAATGAGGCTAAAACCCTGTTAGACGAAGATAATGGAACAGATGAAAGTTCATCCAGTGATGAGGCACTTTCTAAATGGCTTACTGGAGAAGGTGATGAAGACGACCTTGGAGGTCTATTGAGTGATGGGATCAATAAGGCCAAAGACGATGAGCCGATGATAGCAGATGATGACGAATTTGAAGTTGAAGAGAACGAGGCATTGAAAGCATGGTTGACCGGCGAAGAGGATTCGATATCGAGCTGGTTAGGGGAGGAAACTTTCGAGGACGAAAGAGAGGAGTTGAAAGAAGAGATCGTAGAGAAAGAAAAAGATCTAGATTCTAAGATGGACCAGATTAGTGTCTTAAAAGAGAAATTCGAGAAAAGATTAGGCGATGTTGAATCGGGAGAATTTGAAGTTGAAGACTTAGTCGAAGAGAATGCACAACTCACAAAGGATGTAAATAAACTTCAGGATAGGATAGGAGAACTCGAAGAGGAAAAACAGCAATTAAACGAAGAAATAGATGAGATAAAACAAGGCAGTGTTGCCATGTTGAAATATCTCAAAGCACAGAAAAAATCAGCCGTTCCAGTTGAAGATGCCGATGAGGGATTACAGAATAAGTTAAAGGAATTAAGGCAAGAAAACAAGGAATTGAAAAATAGATTGCAGTCCGCTAAGACTTCAGTTGACTACAGTGATATCGATGATGATGAACTCCAAAAAGTCATAGAGAAAAAAGATAACATCATAGAAAAGAAGGAATCAGATATACAAGAAAAGAATCAGAGGATACAGGACCTTCAGGACGAACTGAGTATGAAGAGGGATCAACTGGATAATCTAAGAGAAAAGCTAGATTATAAGGAAAACGAACTAAACCAGAGAGAGGAAGACCTGATGCACAGAGAACAGATGATAAATAAACAAAAGAAACAGTTAGAGGCAAAAAAGAAGGAACTAGGCGATATGACAGAACAGGAACGACAGAGAAAGCTAGAGGATTTGAAAAATGAAATAGAAAGAAAGGAGCAAGAACTGAAAGCTAAAACGAAGTATATCGAACAGAAGCAGAGGGAACTAAGGGCAAGAGAGGAAGATCTGATAGACGAGGAGTTAGAGGAGAGAGAAGAGGAGATCCTACAGGAGATAGAACAGGAAAAAGCGAAAACTGGTACTCAGAGGTTAGACGACCTTATGCTGGGTGGAATACCACTTGGTTCCAATGTTTCCATGTATGGACCACCTCATGTTGGTAAAGGTGTGATGATAAATTCTTTCATAGCAGAAGGATTAGAAAAAGGTGTACCTGCGATATGGGTAATAACAGATAAAACCGTAGAAGGGGTAAGGGAAGAGATGAAGTTTGTACTTCCTACCTATGAGGAGTACGAAACTCGAAACCTGGTTTACTATGTTGATGCATATTCTGTAAGTATGGGAGAGGTCAATGAAAACCTTAAAGAAGAGGATTTTGTCAAATATGTCGAAGAACAATCAGATGTAGAAAAGATAACTGAAGCTGTAGAAGAATTCGCTACTAAGATCATGGAAAAACATCGATATTACAGGTTGGCCTTCGTTTCGGTTTCTACTCTTATCGCTTATCTAGACACTGGTACAACTTTCCGAACACTTCAGCCCTTCGCTGGTAGAAGAAAAAGGGACAAAGCGGTGTCGCTTTATACCTTAGAAAAAGGTATGCACAGCGAGCAGGACATATCTATGCTCGGCCACATGATGGATGGAGAGATCGAATTCAAGTATCAACAGCTCCAGACACATCTCAAGGTTGAGGGTTTAGGCGACGTACAGACCAGAGATTGGGTTAAATATACTGCCAGTAAATCGGGTATAACCATGGGTTCTTTCTCATTGGATACTATACGCTAAAACCCATATTTCAGTTAAGTTAGGTGTCCTTTTTTTATAGTGAACATTTAAAAAGGTGAAAACATTCTTATTAGCATGAAATCTAGAATAAAGAACATCTATGATAGGATCAACAAAGAAATGGATGCGATCTTCATCTACAATTCTACCAAGCCACACGTTGATATGACTTTTTACTATGTGACTGGACTAGTCGTCGGTGAATATGAGGGATGCGGAGCTGTACTTTATCCAGATTATTCGGCAGAGATTATGGTCAGTGCTCTTGAAGCCGAAAGTGCCGCTAAGGCAGATATCCCTATGAGTACCATCAAAAAAAGAGAAGAACGAGAAGAATGGATGGAAGATAAATTAAGTGATCTAGATACTATAGGAGTAAACGCCTCTGAACTCACTTACAGCGGGTACAAAAAGATAAAAGAAGCTTCAGATGCAGATATAATAGACATCTCTGACGAGATAGC
>PULU01000050.1 GCA_003551065.1 Thermoplasmata archaeon
CACGAGTTAAGCAGGATCGGCGTATTGGGGGATCCATCAAAAGCTGATAAAGAGAAAGGTGAGAAACTCTGGGAAGAAGGGATAGAATTACTTTCCAAGAGGATCAAAAAAGTCATGGATATGGAAAGAAACCTTAATCCATGAAAGAGTTTTTAATTGATAAAGGAATACTCCCTCGATGAATGCCGGATTGATCGGTGCGATATTAGCCTTCCTACCTGCTCTTATAGCCAATCCCTTAGCTGTTGTAACTGGTGGAGGAACCCCTATTGATGGAGGTCGCAAGATCGGGGGTAGAAGGATACTGGGTGATGGGAAAACATGGAGAGGTCTTATAGGAGGCGGACTTACAGGAGCTGTTATCTCGATATTATTTGCTTACGGAATTTCGTCTTTCATAGATATCTATCCAGGATCAAATCGATCATATCTTATCATTTTCTCACTCTCTTTTGGAGCATTGACCGGGGACATCATGGCCAGTTTTATCAAGAGACGGATAGGGAAAAAACGAGGGGCTAAAACTCCATTTGTTGATCAGTACGATTTCGTGGTCGGAGCCTTCGTTTTAACAGCTATAACAGCGCCTGACTGGATCATCGAAACTTATCTTTCAGGTGATGGATGGATAGCACTAGTGATCTTGATTATAGGAATTCCTTTACTCCACCGAATAGTTAACATAATAGGATATAAATGGGGCTTTAAAAATGAACCATGGTGAATAGATATGCTAAAGGAGATGTTGGAAGATTGCGGAGCGATAAAGTATGGGGAGTTCACCTTGACCTCCGGGAAAAAAAGTAGTTACTATGTAGATATCAAAATGGCGAGTACAAGACCAGATATCTTAAAAAAGATCGCCGAAGAGATGTCAAAATTCGTCGATGATGAAAAGATCGCCGGCATGGAATTAGGAGCAGTTCCGATAGCTACAGCTGTTTCGCTGGAGACCGGGTCCCCTCACATAATGGTCCGAAAAAAAGAAAAGGGACATGGAACAGGAAGTAGGTTGGAGGGAGTACTGAACCACGGAGACGAAGTGATAGTCGTAGAAGATGTAACCACCACAGGAGGATCGTCCGTCGAAACTGTCGAAGTTCTCAGGGATGCTGGGGCAAAAGTAGATAAAGTTTTAGTCGTGGTGGACCGTCAGGAAGGAGCTGAAGAAAATCTAAAGGAGATCGATATAGAACTTATATCTCTAGTCAAAGCAGATCAACTTATAGAAGAGGATTAAAAGCCTTTATGGAAATTCATTCTCTCTGAAGATGATGGCACCTGTGACCAATAGAACTATCGTTATCAGGGTAAGTGTGATTATGCTAGTATTTAGCCCAGAGGCATCCCTATAATATGCTATCGAGCCATATTCGATCAGTTCATTACCGATACTGCGTAGATAATGCCTTATCGAGACCTGTTTGACCCTTCCAGGAAGAGATCCTACGAAACCTTCCCATATGAACACATAGAAAAGGCCGAAGTATATCGATCTTTCCAGCAGTATGCTAACTATGATGAAAAGTGAACCGTAAACGATGGATCCCAGGATAGCTAATATACCATAGTATATGTAGGTCTCTGAAACACCAGAACTATAACCGACTACACTAAAATACGCTAGGGTACCTGATGAAACTACTAGAAGCATAGCTATTATGGAAACTATCACAAGAGAAATGTAATAACCGAAAAAGATCTTGCCCTTGCCCAATGGGGATATCAATAAAAATGAGATGCTCTTGTCATCGATCTCATCCCTGATAAACGAAGAACCGAATATCATGGTTATGAGTGGTAGGAAAAAAGATATCACCAGAATATCCAAAAAAGTGCTCCCTTCCTCTATCCCTTTAGGTTCCTGGGTAGCTGCATAACCCATGACTCCTGCGAGGAACAACATGACCAACAACACTAAGAGAAATCTTTTGTTTATGATAGCTTTTCTTGTCGTCTCTTTGATCAAAGAATACATCATGAACACGACATCTTGAGCACTTTCTTTTTCTTTCATCGTTTCCCACCCACCAGATAATCGAAGACCGCTTGAAGATTATCGTCCATGCTGTACATCTCGAAGATCTCGGCACCTGTATTTTTGATCAGTGAAGGTATAACGTTAAAAAATACATCTGCCTTTTCAACCTCGATCACTATCCTTTTTCTTCCCTCTTCAAAAGTAATCGAAAGGACCTGTTCCATCTCTATGAGTTCTTTCACTAATCCTTTCTTATTTTTCCCTTCAAGGACTATATGCTGTGGGTGTTCGTCCATGAGTTCTCTTATCTCAGCGATGTCACCGGATGCTATGACTCTACCTTTGTATATCAGAGCTATGCTGCTAGTCATCCTTTCAATCTCATTGAGAACGTGAGAACTGACTAAAACATCATGACCCTTTTCCTCGTGGAGTCCTTTTATCAGCTCGATGAGATCCCTTCTAGCCTCTGGATCGGCCCCACTGAGAGGTTCATCTAACAATAACAGATCCGGATCATGTATCAATGCACCTGCGAGTTTTAGCCTCTGCCTCATACCTTTACTGTATTTCTCTATATCTTTGTTCAAGAAATCTTCCGCACCGACCAGTTCTGCTGTTTTACTTACCCTTTTATCTAATTCTTTATCTCTCAATCCGTGTAGTGAGCCAACATATCTCAAGAAGCGCTTTCCATCGGAGTAATCTGAGAGATTATCATAGTCTGGACAGAAACCTATCTTCCGCATCAAAGGACCGTTCAACCAAGGGTCTTCCCCTAGAACCGAGATGCGGCCTTTATTGGGTTTGATCATACCCGTAGCAAGTTTAAAGATCGTACTTTTACCAGCCCCATTAGGACCAACTATACCTGTGATACCTGTGGCTATTTCGATGTTCAAAGAGTTTATACCGATAACATCATCGTACCATTTCGAAAGTCCCTTTGCTTTCAAAACTGTACTAGTCATCCTTCCACCTCCTTACGACGTATCCTTATATATAGAGCCATAAGGGGTAGGATAATGAGGGCGATCATAGCTATAATGTAAAGCCCTAGGTTCACATCTTCTGGAAGACCGATACCATATATTACGTCATAGGAGAAGTGAAGCAGATTCTCAGGTCCTATAAGTTTCCAATTAGGATCGAACGTTGTGAATAGTTCACTGACTATGGTGAGAACAAAAAATGTCATAAATGTGCCTATCCCAGAATAAGCCTTCCTTTCAGTGAGAGAAGATAAAAGAACTGCATAAGGTAGGTACAAAAAGCTCGTAAATATCCCTGCCACGATAGTCAAACCCAGTATCTGTAAGCTTCCAAGATAATTATCACCGGTCTGTGTAGCTATAACAGAAATACCTACCAATATCGGTGGGATGGCACAGTAAAGGCTCATGATGGATAACCCTCCGAATATTTTACCCGATATATAATCCACAGTCCTTAAAGGCCTCGAAAAATAAAGTACGAACGAGTTCTCTCTTATATCCTGAGACATGATGTCAGAACTTACCACAGAAACTAATAGTATAGTGAAGATAAAGAACAACCCTCCTTTCAGATAAGGTTCACCGGTCAGAGTCCCTTCTCCATATAAGATCAGTTCTTTAGTGAGTTCTTCTGGTGGATAAAAGGGTGCAGAGGATATGGTAAATACGTGGACTAAAAAGTATCCGATAACGAGTAATATCCAGATGGCTTTAGATCTTAATTTTTTTCTAAATATCTTTTCAGATATAACCAAAAACCTCTTTCGAAAAGGTGTCTTTTTATCCTTCCACACTGTATATTCAATAGGATCGATCCCCACTCTTCTCACCTCCTGAAAGAGATTCTAAAAAGAAATCCTCGAGTGTCAATAGATCGGGTCGCAAATACCTTAACTGGATGCCGCTTTCTTCTACTAGTTCGAATAATTTATCTGTTTTGTCCAGATCACTTACTACAACTGCGACCTCTTTCTGTTTATCTACAGTTCGGATGATCTCACAATTTTTCTTTAAGCTCTCGATAAATTGATGGATATCCTTTCTATCACCTAATATCTTCAATTTGTATCTTCCTTCATCGGTTTTCATTATGTCATCCATAAATCCACTTTTGACCTTTCTACCCTTATTTATGATGACAACATAATCGCTGACCTGTTCGATCTCATGGAGTATATGCGATGAAATGAGTAAAGTTTTATCTAAGCCACCAAGTCTCTCTATAAGATTCAACATCTCCTTTTTACCATCTGGATCCATACCGGTGGTAGGTTCATCGAGCAGCAGTATCTCTGGATCGTGTGCTATACACTGGGCAAGTTTGACTCTCTGCTTCATACCTGTTGAATATGAGGATATCTCTCGGTATCGTTCCTCGCCTAACCCAACAAAATCTAAAGCTGCATGGCTCCTTTCAACAGCATCGCTTCTAGGCAGTCCAGATAAACGGCTCATATATGAAACGAATTCGAAACCTTCCATGTTATCGATAAGACACTGGTGCTCTGGCATATAACCGATAATATCTCTACGTTCGATGGTAGTCATATCGTCTCTCACACCATCAACTTTGATCTTTCCACTGGCAGGTTCTATTAACCCGAGTATAGATTTTATGAAAGTAGATTTACCCGCCCCGTTAGGTCCAAGTAATCCAGATATCCCTTCTGGTATGGAAGCTGTGAACGAATCTAGAGCTATGCTTTTTCCATATTTCACAATGATTTTTTCTGCTCTTATCTTGTACTTCTGTATCTGCTCCATCGTGAGTTAAATATTGATAGGGATTATAATCCTTTTCCAACTCGCTCCTCTATCTTTTTATCAAATATCTCTTTAAGATATTTCATGGGTACACTTCCGGCATAGAGGATAGTATCGTGGAAAAATTTTTCGTCAAAATCCTCGCCCATCTTCTCTTTCACATCTTTCTTCAAGTCTTTTATCATCTCTCTTCCAAGGAGATAACTCAGTTGATAAGCCGGATTCTGAGTATATCTTTTAACTTCTGCAGCGGCGTCTTTTTCCTTGAGTTTAGCATTGTTTACCAGAAATTCAACTGCCTCATCGAATCCCATTTCACCTCTACTGAGTTTCACATCTACGATGATCCTAGAAGCTCTCCAGACTACATCTTTGGTCTGTATCAACCTGGCTTCTGGTGTATCATCAAAACCATGATCCTTCATCATCTCTTCACAATAATGTGCCCATCCCTCAACGGTCTCAACAGCGTGTGAAAACAACCTGAAGACATCGTCATTGGTCATAGCTGAGGTGAGCTGAAGATGATGTCCTGGATATCCCTCGTGGACCGTAGTATTCCTGACATCCCAGTAGGAATAATTTTTGAGATCATCATCGTTTTCAGGAGGAGTGACTAGATAGATCCCCTGTTTGACAGGATCGAATTTAGCGGGGCCCATATAGGCTGCATAAGGGATTATAGGACGCATATATTCCGGTGTTTCTATAACGTCGATGTCCTCGTCTTCAGGGATAGTTGCTAATGATTTCTTAGTTACGAAATCCTTTGCATCCTGAAGCCCGTCTATGTACCATCGTAACGCTTCCTGGAAACTATCGGGTGTTTCCGACATAACCCCGTCGATAACTTCATTTAATCCCATATCCGGATCTATCTGTTCTGCATAGCTCTTCATCTCTTTTTTAGCTTTCTCGAGAAGTTCCTCACCCATATCAAGTATCTCATCTGAGTCATAACCGATCTCTCTTTTTTCGAGAAGTTTTCCGAACTTTTCAGGGCCTATTGCAAAATCTTCTACGGCTTCTGTTTCCTTTTCTTCAAGGTATTCTATATATCTTTCTAGATGTTCATCCGCTTCGTTTATCAGTCGATCCAACTCCTGCAGTTTTTCTTCATCTATACCCTTTCCTTTTGCTATCATCAGTACCAACTTCAGAAGCATGGGGAGTTGTTCAGCAGATTCAAGAGCCATATCTATCCAAAGTTTTACTGGCTCTTCTAATCTGGTCTTTTCCTGTTCTATTACGGTAGGTATATCCCGGATCCTTCCGATGATACTTTCCAATCTTTCCTCGAAAGGCGCAAAATCTCTCTGTAGCAGTGGAAAAATACCTCCTCCTATGACGTTAGTAGCTGTCGGCGTTTTGGACCAATGTTTTAATTCTTTCTCTCTATACTGGATCAATTCAAACAGATGAATGCCCAGTTTTCTAGCGATCCTGTTTTCCTCGTTCAGTTCTTCTGGGTTGAAGCTCTTCAATCTCTCGTTCCATTCCTCTAACAACTCGATATCTTTGA
>PULU01000040.1 GCA_003551065.1 Thermoplasmata archaeon
ATTATGTCTTTCCCTTCTTTATGAAGTTCAATGACACCATCTATGTAAGTGTATATCGCATTGAACCTTTTCTTGTTCAATTTTTTATCTGAAAGGTATAATGTAGTGAATCCCTCTTCTTTAAACCTACTTATTATATTTTGTATGTAATCTTGGATCTTCTCCCAACCGAAGAGGTTCACACCCTCATCGATAACATCCACGAAGGCAACCTTAGGTCCACTTCCCTTGATATTACTCAAAGCCCTGTTGATACTGATACTCACGTTCAGTATATCTCTACTGGACCTTATGACATTTTCATCTTCTTCGATGCCGAGGATCCGTCTTCTTCTGTGGGTGTACCAATCGATGATGAACAATCTATCTTCTTCAATAAACTTGTAAGGGTCTATACCCATAGCTTCGATAGAGTTTAAGAAGTCATCAGCAGATTCTCTAGAAAGTAAAACGACTGCTGAACCACCTGATTTTAAGTTCTGAGATATGTAACTGATCTTTAATCTTTCCTGTACTTCTAACGGGTAGACCTCCAAGATCAAGGCTGAGGCTGGGGGGATATTTCCCAGTGTTTTATCCATGCCTTCTATCCCAGTCCTAATCTTCATCTATCATCTCACCTTAATATCTCCTGAACCGATATCTCAATTCCACCATCTAAAATAAGAAATGGATGTTTATATGGGTCGTGCTTAGTGAATCTCATCTTGCTTATCTTTATACTGCGTCTGAACTCACCTTCAAAATCCTCATAATCTAGATTGATAACCGAGTCTGTAACAAAACCTTCGACACCTAACCTGGATTGATCTGATTCTGTGATAAGTAGTGTAACAAGGTCTTTTTCCTTTAGGAATCTGCAGAACTCGAATAAACTTCTTCTAAGCTTTTCAGGAGAAGAGTAATACAATGATACTGCACTTATCGAATCTACCACCAATCTGTCTACATCGTCACCAGATAGGAAGTTAACTAGGAATTCTTGCAATTCTTGAAAGCCAATCAAAGAGTCTTCTAGATCACCACGTCTCAATTCACCGTAATCCACAAGATATGAACTTCCAGATTCGTAAGGCTCCCATTCTAAATCGAAGGATTCGATAGCCCTTCTCATGTTCTCTCGACTCTCTTCGATAGAAAGAAATAGACCCTTATCCCCTTTCTCAAGCCCGCCCTGGATAAACTGCAATCCTAAAAGTGTTTTAGCACTGCCTGTAGGCCCTCTTAAAAGATGGACAGATCTTTCTGGGAATCCTCCTTGAGTCAGTGAATCTAGTCCCTTAATACCTGATGATATCCTATTCATATACATTCCTCCTTCAATAAATCAAAATATTTCGGTGGTAGTGCATCTAAAAGTTCATCTTTCTCCATTATATCCTTGTATTGTTCTATCACACCGTCCCCAGCCCGTTTTACCAGTTTCTTGGTAAGTGGTAGTCCAAGTGTTCTTTCATTATATTCTAATAATCTTCTAATATCCGATAAAATTTCATCTAAAACGTCCTCGGAAATATTGTTTTTATCTTTGATCCGATCATCTAAGGGTACCGATCCATATACGTTTTCAGTCCTCTCCAATAATGAGCTATATAATCTATCGTAAAACTCAAATGCCTCAGAATCCAGCTGGATATTATCGAGTTTAAATTCAAGTCGGATCTTTGGGTCTTTAACCCTATATTGACTAACCATCCTGGTTTTTCCCTGTTTTTTCCGTCGCTCCATCAAATCGATTTCAGAAAGTTCTTCCAAATATTTCGTACATGTAGCTATATGCAGGTCCAATTCTTCGGCAACATCACTTGCTTTTGTCCAACGGTTAGAGTAAACAAATTCTAATATATCTATTGAATGTTCTTTACCAAGGATATAAGCTTTCCTTTGAAATTTTTCGTTTATGTTTTTTCCTCCTCATAAACTTTAAGCGACATAAACCTTCAGATATGCACTTCAAATGCATTATACCTGATTAGGTTATATAAAATTATCGCTTATTTCTAAAAATGGGACGTTCCTATTTTCTCTAAAAATTTCAAAAATTATGGAAACTAATTTAAAACAGCGTCGCATTGGAGATTCAGATATAATGGAAAAAAATGTTTTTAGAGAATACAAACCTGAAGACCTGGAAAAAGAGATACATGAATATTGGAAAACAGAAAGGGTACATGAAGATGTTTTAGAGAGCAAAAAGGAAGGAAGGAACTATTATATCGTTCACACCCCAGAGGGGATAAGTGAAGAATTGGACGTATCTACGACTTTCAAGTCCATATTGTACGATGTTTGGTCAAAATACCAATTGATGAATAATTACCATGTAAGGATGTCTTATGGGTACGACACATTCTCTCGACATATTCTGAAAAAAGTAATACCTAAATATGATCATGACCAGTCAGAGAATGAACATAGTGGTGAGGATTTATTTAAAAAGTGGAAGAATCTATCAAATGAGTTAAAAAATAAATTCCAGGAAGACCTTAACGGGTTCAGGACTTGGGAAAACAATGTTTTTCTTACTTCAGATGAAGATCATATCGAATCTATATGGTGGACTTTGAAAGAACTATTTGATAAAGAAATGCTTACCGAGGAGGAAAGGGAATTTTGGTCTTGTTTAGAATGTGATAAAGATTATTCAGAAGAAGATATTATCCACGAAGAATGGAATGATAATGAATATATTATTAAGATCCCGATAAAGAAAGGAGAAAATAGACATTTATTCTTAAAAACAGATGAAATCTCTCGACTTTTGGCACCACTTTACATAAAAGTAAACCATGATGCTACTTTAAGTGTTGTGAGTTATAAACTAGAAGGCATTGAAGAGAAAGGCATAGTCAAAAAAGAAGATTTAGAAGAGATTATGGAAAAAGCAGGAATTGCGCAATACAATGAAATAAATGTGATTCCTGGACATAAAATTAACGGATTTAGATATTCAAACCCTGTTAGAAAGTTTACGAAGCACAGAAAAATAATCAGAGAACAGATGCAAGATATGATCTTAGCATCAAAAAAAGGAGATAAGGAAAAAAGGTTTAAGATCATAACTCCAGGCATAGACGAAGTAACTGAAGATGATTTGCAAAATATCTCAGAACCAGTAAAATACGAACTCGACATCAAAGAAGAATTGGGTAAGAATATAAAGTATAGAGGTAAAAAAGACGGGGCGATAAAGGACCTCGATGAATATATTGAAAGTGATCTAAAAGAAGTTGATTTACTTTTAAATGTTAAAAAAGATCACAAAAAGAGGGATATCTGCCCTGAATGCTCTAGTGAAGTAAAACAGATTGCAAGTAATGTATGGACAATAGATGTTTCCTCTTTCAAGGAAGATATCGTCGAGATATCAGAAAATACAGAATGGATACCGGAATGGGGATCACCATTGGAAGATTATGACTCTTTAGAAGATATACTTAATTGGAGGGTATCCTCGGATAGAAATATTGGGGTCCCATTTCCCATGTGGAGATGTGAGTGTGGAGATGAAACCATTTTTTCTTCTATCGATGAATTAAAAAACCTTTCAGATAAAAATGTTAAAAGATTGATATTTCCCGAATGGCTAGATAATTTAGGGGTTAGGTGTGATTCTTGTGATGAAGAGATGACATGGATCGGTAAAAGCATACATAAAAATTTTATCAAATCGATATGTACTTGGACCCAACTTGGATACCCAAAGGATAAGAATGATTTTCAGAAATGGTGGCCAGGTGAGATATCATATGGAAAATTCCTAGACGAGGACGGTATGATATTTGGAAATCTAGTGATATCTAGTATTTTATTCGAGGAGGTATCAACGAAAACTTTCGCAACACATGGTAAAATCCAATGTGATTTTGATGTATCTAAAATGATCAAAGATACTGGATACGATTCGATAAGGATAGGTCTATTAAGAAACTCATCTATTTGGGAAGATAGAGATATAGATGAAAAGGATTTAACTTCATCAAACAAGACCATCAGAGTTTTGTGGAATATTTACATGCACTATCTAAACACAAAAAAGGTGTTAGAAAAAAAATACGGGCAGTCTGAAATCGACTTATTAGATTCCGGTTATGAAAAAACTAGCATAGAAGATAAATTTATCCTCTCAAGATTACAAGACCTCATATCAGAAACAGAAAAACATTTCGAAAACCATAGATTCGATGAGGTCATATCAGTAGCCGAGGAATTCATACTGAATGACGTAGCACAGTGGTATATTGGACTAACTAGATGTAGAATCAAAGAAGGAGATAAAAAAGATATATCTTCAGTATATGCTACATTGCAAGTCGTTCTGGAGGTGCTCTCTAAATCATTAGCCCCGATTGTTCCACATATATCAGAAAAGATCTATAGGGAAATAAATCCACAATCAAAATCCGTTTTTGAAGCAGATAGATGTAAAATCAATGATAAATTTAAGGATAGAGAGATAGAAAGATGGAAAAGGGTTGTCGAGGAGATATCCAGTGATATCTTCAAGCTTAAGAAAGATATCGGTCTTCCGCTAAAATGGCACTTCCAAGAATTAATAATAGATGTGCGTGATCATCACGTCCAGGATTTTATAGAAAAGTTTGAACATGTATTGAAAAGCAGGACCAAGATCAAGGATATAGAAATCGTTGAACCAGGTAAAGAATGGGAAGATCTTATACTTACTGTTGAAGCGAACAAAAATGCTATAGGAAAGACCTATAGACAATGGGCAAGCAGGATAGCGCTGCTCCTGGAAAACAGAGATGCTGAAGAGATGAAAGAAAAGATCGAAGGGGGAGATTATATGATAGGGATCGAAGGCCAACAGACCGAAATCCAGCCCGAAATGGTCACATTCAATAAAGAAATACCCGATGGCTATGTAGAGATAGAATACGATGAATTAACCGTATATGTCAATTATGAGATGAACGAAGATATATGGAACCAGCAGATATCCAGAGAGGTCCAACTTAGGACCAAAAGTATGAGAGAGGAATTAGATTTAAATGAAGAAGACGAGATAGAGGTCTTTATAACTGCTCCTGATGAATACTTAGAAGCAGTAGAGATACATGCAGAGGAACTGCTTGATTTCGTAGGAGGTAGAGAGATAAATCTAATGAGTGGGGAAATAGAAGAAGCTGAATATATCTTACAATGGGAGATCAATGGGGAAAACGTGGACATAGGGATAAATCCGTTATACAAAACAAAAATGCTAGAGGTCTTTCAATCTATTCCGGGCATGAACAAAGAATATGCTGAAAGGTTATACGAGGAAGGTTATACATCTCTTGATAAAATTAAGGAAGCATCCGCAGGGGAGATAGTGGATATAAAAGGTTTCAAACGTAGTCTAGCAAGACGGATCGTACAGACAATAAAAGAAAAAGGAGATAAACTGAAGAACGGTGAATTGGAAAAAGAAAAATTAGAGTCCGGATTGGCCAAAGAAAAGGAAAAATTCAAAAGCGAACTCCAAAATATATCCGGTATAGGTAACGGTATCGCTAAAAGGATCTCTGACAAAGGATACTATTCATTCGAAGATATAGCTGAATCTTCTATTGAGTCCTTGTTGGAGATACAGTACATGAAAAAAGATATTGCAGAAAAATTGATGGATCATTCCAAGGAACAACTTGAACCTGAGTTGCAAAAAAAAGAACTAAAGGAAAAAGAATCCAAAGAAACTCCGAAAGAGATGGACGATATCTCAGAGAAGATAGAGGATGAAGATTCAGATGCAGAAAAAGGGGAAAAAAATAAAATTGAAAAAATTTTACCAGAGGGTGTAGAAAAAAGTTCGACTTACATGATAACGAACAATAACATAGACAGGAGTTTTGATCTATTCAAAGAAATCTTAGAAACTGGGATGAGAGGTATGTGTATAACTAGAGAATATCCAAAGAAAATCAGAAACAAATATGGATTGGAGGAAACTTCAATAGTATGGTTGTCTAATGTGGAAAAAGAGAATGCTGTTAGGCCAAAAAATTTGGAAGATTTGAGTCTCAAATTAGAGAATTTTCTGGCGTCGGGAAGTTGTGTTATTTTATTAAATGGACTTGATTACCTTACAAACAACAATGACTTCAGAACAATCCTTAGATTACTTCAATCTCTTAAAGATCAAGTAGCTATAACAGAATCTATATTGTTGATTCCTATATCCTCAAAAGCCATCGAAGATTATCAACTCGACCTTTTGGAGAGTGAGATGAATAAGATATTAGACTGAGATCGATATATTCCCTCAAAATATTTAATATCTAGAAGATATTCAATCGAATCATGAAATTTGGTATAGTAGGACCCGGAGCCTTAGGGACCTTTATATCTGGTATGATCGGAGATAAAAACCAGGTTATACTCTACGGCCATAAGGATCTATCGATAGATGAGGTCGAGATCACAGGTAAAACTGAAACTAGGACCAAGATAACATATACTACGAAAGCTGAAAATTTAACTGATGTAGATTACATATTGATCTGTACCAAATCTTTTCAAACTGAAACAGCAATGAAAGAGATACATGAATATATCAGTCCAGATACCATGATTGTATCCTTACAAAATGGATTGAAAAATGAGGAGATCATATCACGGTTCGTAGGCAAAGACAGAGTCATCGGGGGTATCACAGAGGAAGGTATAACCTTTGAAAGGCACGGAAAAGTGATCCATGCAGGTGAAGGGAAAACAGTTATCGGTCCTTATTCTGATGACCTATTGGATAAATTTAGGGAGAGGATAAAGAGATTTTCTGGGTGCTTGAACGAAGTCGGCATTTCCAATAGTATATCTGATAATATCTATGGTCACATATGGAAAAAGGTCATAATCAATGCAGGTATCAATCCAGTGACTGCGATCACAGGGTTGAAAAACGGGGCTATCATCAAGCATCATAATCTGACGAAACTGCTTGAAAACATATGTGAAGAAGCTGAAAAAGTTGCTAAAAATGAAGTGGAAATACCCGGTGAGAATTCAACTATTGAGGCAAAGAACGTGGCGAAGATGACAGCTGATAATAAATCTAGTATGCTTCAGGATATAGAAAATCAGCGCCGGACTGAGATCGATTGTATCAATGGTGCCATCGTGAGCGTGGCGGATAGATACGGCATCGAAGTTCCTTTTAATAGGGCTATGGTATATCTTATCAAGGGTCTAGAAGACTCGTATTTATACAAATCTGATTAAACGTCCCTTCAGATAAACATCCTCAGCCCCTACTATCTCAACTTTTATCCTTTTTCCTATAAATGAAGCGTTTTCGTCTATGACTACTACTTTATAATTGTCTGTTCTAGCTTTCAACGTGTCTCCTTTTCCCTCCTCTAATACGGTGGCTTCCATCTTTTTTCCAACGTGATCCTTATTCCGTTCTCGACTTATATTGAATCTGAGTTCTGTCAATTTCTTTGAACGAACTTTTTTCTTACGCGAATGTACCTTTGAAGAAGATGAATTAGCTTCGGTTCCAGGTCTTGCACTGAATCGTGTCACATTCACTATATCCGGTCTAGCTTCCTCAATCAAGTCTATCGTTTTTTGAAAATCATCTTCAGTTTCTCCGGGATATCCTGCTATGACATCGGTAGATATAGTGATCTCAGGAAATTTTTCTCTGAATTCTCTGACAAGTCCCATCCAATCTTCGGGAGTGTAATTTCGATTCATGGCCTCAAGGACCTTTTTAGAACCGGATTGTAATGGTATATGAAGAAATTTATAGATCCTCTTATCTTTTAAAAGTGACTTTATCTCATCCTTTATAGGATATGCAGTATCAGGGTTCATCATACCTATCCTTATTCTAAAATCTTTTTCGGACTGGAGCAGGTCAGAAAGTAGTCCTGGTAGAGAATAACCTACATCTCTTCCATATGAGGCTGTATCCTGACAGGTCAATTGTATCTCCCATGTAGATGACTCGATTAATCTTTCGAACCTGCACTTGATATCTTTTGGATTTCTGCTTTTAAGATAGCCTCTAGCGAGTTTGGTAATACAGTAAGAACAGTCCCCGATACATCCAGATGCAATAGGGATCACACCGATAAGATTATCATCCGGTTCAAAGGACATCCCTATATTATCTGGTTGGATATAATCTACATCCGATGACATATCTATTTTTTCATCTGTTTTAGTGGTTGTCAAACATCCTGTGACCTTAACTTCTGAACATATCTCACTGAGTTCTTCGATGCGTCTTTTCATCCTCTCTTCAGTTTTAGAGATGACAACACATGTCCCTATGACAGCCACATCCGCATCTCCAGGATCCTCTACTTCAGTATGCCCACAACCGTTAAGCTCTTCGGCCAGCATTCTGGTTTCTCCTTGGTTCATGGTACAACCATAAGCTTCGACGTAATATCTCATCTGAATTTACTTTATATCAGGCTATATTTTAGTTTTGTCTATACCTTAGCGCTCCCGTCTTTGTTGGTCTTTTTTAAGGGATGTTTCTGCACTAGGGACTGTTTTATCTTCTATCACTTTCTCTTTCCACCAACCAGTTTTATATACACCCAATGCCAAGATGAAAGCAATCACATTACTAAGAGCCATACCCAACCAAACACCAGTCGAGTTCAACGAGATGTAAATGGCAAACAGAAAAACCAGAGGAAGTCTCAAACCCCACAACCTTACCAGGCTTAGTGCCATCTTCAATCTAGTATGTCCTGAACCGCTAAGGGTAGAGGTCACACCTCTAAAAACCCCAAAAAATGGCATAGCTAGTGCAAATATCATCAGGAAGTTAGCTCCTTCTTTTATCACATCAGGATTATCTGGCATGAATATACCGATAAGATTGTTCCTCAATATGAAGAGTATGATTGCAAATATAAGCATCAGAGTGGCGACTGCTATGAAACCTTTTTTCGTGACTTCTTCTGTTCTTTCCATATTGTCAGCTCCCAATCCCTGCCCCACTATAGTACTGATAGCCATGGCAAAACCTCCCATCACCAAGAATGTGATATTCAAAATTCTATTACCGATGCTATAAGCAGCACTTGCCACATCAGGGTTGGGCAAACGGTATATCACAGCCCAGAGTATGATAAAGCCTATCGATATACCAAATCTTCCAATAGCTGCAGGTATCCCGATACCCAAGAACTTCTTCAATCTAGAAAGATCAGGTTTCAGATAAACAAGATCTAGTTTTATCCCCAACTTTCCTCCAAACAGTAAATATGATGCATATATAGCTCCTAAACCCCTACTCGTGATCGTTGCGATGGCCGCTCCTCTAACACCTAGAGCTGGTATAGGCCCTAAAAAAGGTATTTCTGGGATGGTTATTCCCAAAAAAGGCATGGTGCCAGAACCGAATATCAGAATCGGATCTATGATAAGGTTCAAAGCCACTGTTATCGCTGTGGTCTTCATAGGTGTGAATGTGTCTCCCCAACCCCTCATGACATACATAAATGCAAAAAACAGGAACATGAACGGCAAACCTATGAATATTATCTGTATATACATAGTTCCATAATGAGCTAACTGAGCAGCTTCTTCTCCTGTACCTGTCAATAAGTCCATGAAGGTGGGTGTTATGAAATATCCAAAGATGCCTATAATTATAGAAGCCGTGATAGCTATGAAATATAATTGTCCCGCTGTTCTATCAGCTTCTTTGTAATTCTTAGAACCTGTATACTGCGACACTAGGGCTAAAGCTGCTACTCCAAATCCGATCTCGATAGACATCATCATGAAAACGATAGTCCATCCTTGACCTACTGCTGTCACGGAATAGCTCGCTACCTCCGGATCGGGTATCCTACCTAACCAGAAGGGATCTATAAGATTGTATAAAGTCCTTAAAAATGTGGCGACCATCATGGGCCAACCCAGTTTGAACATCACCAGAAAAACGTTGCCTTCAAGTATTTCGTCCTTGCTCGGTTGACCTGCCCATGACCTCAATCTATGAAATTTATCCTGCAGCTGATTAAACGATGTCTTCTTCCATTACTTTTACCTAAAATTTACTAATCAGAAGGATATAAAAACTTTTGCATGATGATACAAGTGTTGATAACTTTGCTAGATATTACTTTCCTTTTTTAAGCCTCGAGATCAATATCTTCAGACCTAGATTACTTCCAGATTTAAGAAGAAGAGAATAAGCGGAGTATTCTTTTATCTTTGCTTCGAGGTATAGTGATATAGCCTCCCGAATATCATCTAAATTATCTTCTTTATCGATATCCATCTTCCCGATGGTCCTATCGAAAAGCTCATCCTGTATTATCTCCAGGATGTACTTTTTTTGTACATCATCCGTATCGAGATAATCCGTTATATCAATCGTCCCTGACTCTTTATCTTCTGATTTTCCCAAATTATCGATGTATATATTGTTGACAGCTATTAATATAATTTTTGAAGGATCGGCTAAACCGACTTGAATAGACTGTCCAAAAAGTAAGTAGTATCAACTGATTAACCAAAACATTAATGTATAGATGCAAGCAGTACGTTATGAAAGCTATATTAAGTAAGGGGTAAATAAGATGGGCGAAAAAACAATAAATGTACAGGGTGAGACATGTCCAGTTCCTCTTGTAGAAACCAGAAAAGCCGTGCGGAAAGCAAAGCCTGGTGACATTTTGATCATAAAGGGAGACCATCCTCCTTCGAAAGAAGAGATACCCATGGCCGTTGAGGCGTTGGATCTTGAGCTGATAAGTATCGAAGAGGATGGTAAAAGATGGGTCATCAAGATCAAGATACCTGAGGAGGGATGAAGTATCGTCGGTAAAGCCACACTGATAGTTCAAAGTGGTGACCACGATAAAGTTTACAGTGCATTCATAATAGGAAATGGTGCACTTTCCATGGGTATGGATGTTTCGATGTATTTTACATTCTGGGGACTTGAAAGATTGAAAAAAGGAAAATTAGACAAGGGTCCTCTTTCGAAGATGAATTTTCTTGGATTAGGCAAATGGATAATGAAGAGAAAGATGAAGAAATCTAATGTAAGAGATTTAGAAGAGATGATGGATGACTTTGTAGAATTGGGTGGAAAGATACTAGCTTGCGATATGACCATGGAGATAATGGGTGTAGATAAGAAAGATTTAAGAGATGAGGTCATTTCTGATTATTGCGCAGTCGGTACATATATTAAAGAGGCGAAAGAATCTGATATAACACTGTTCATATGAGGTGCAAAAAATGAAGGACGAAACAGTATATCTGGATAACAGTTCAAGCACAAAGATGGATGAGAGGGTTTTAGAAGCAATGAGGCCTTACTTGTTCGAGAAATATGCAGTAGCAAGTTCTGAATTCGGATATTCTCTCGGGATCAAAGCAAAAGAGGGTTTGGAAGATGCAAGAAGCACTATAGCAGATAAAATAGGAGCGGATGCTGAAGAGATCATATTTACATCTTGTGGAACTGAAGCAAGTAATCTAGCTTTGAAAGGTGTTGCTAAAAAACTATCCGAGGATAAAGATCACATAATCACTAGCAAAATAGAAGATTTTCCCGTTCTTAAAAGTGCCCAAAGTTTAGAAAAAGAGGGATACGAAGTTACGTTTCTCGAAGTAGATGATGAAGGTTTTGTAGATGTGGACGAATTGGAAAAGGCTATCGATGAGAAAACTGGACTGGTATCTATACAGCACGGGAACCAAGAGATCGGAACAGTTCAAGATATCGAAGAGATCAGTAAAATATGTGACCAAAATGATGTTCTATTTCATACCGATGCAACTCATACCTTCACAAAGCTACCCATAGATGTTAGTAAAACTCCTATAGATTTGTTGACCCTATCGGCACACACTATTCACGGTCCAAAAGGGATCGGAGCCCTTTATGTCAAAGATGGAACTGATCTAGAAAAATTGATGGACGGTGGTTTTCAGGAAAACAACCGAAGAGCAGGTGTTGAAAATATTCCTGGAGCTGTTGGGTTCGCAAAAGCTGTAGAACTAGTGACTGAAGAAGAGAATGAGAGGCTCAAAGAGATGAGAGATGCTCTTATAAAGAAGATCAAGGACGAAATCCCCGATACGACATTAAACGGTCCAGCAAAAGATAGAACCCCGCAGAATGCAAATATCACATTCCATTACGTGGAAGGTGAATCGATTACACTCCATATGGA
The DNA here is from genome assembly GCA_003551065.1 of Thermoplasmata archaeon. Classification (GTDB taxonomy): domain Archaea; phylum Thermoplasmatota; class Thermoplasmata; order Halarchaeoplasmatales; family Halarchaeoplasmataceae; genus Saliniplasma. The sequence continues at coordinate 12,168 of PULU01000040.1, forward strand.
TATGAGAGGGTTTTCCGTGAGCACCGGTTCTGCCTGTTTCAGCAAGTCTTTAGAGGCTAGTCATGTCATATTGGGTATCGGAGGAGACCATGAAAGAGCTCACGGTTCAGTTAGATTTAGCTTTGGAAGATATAATACTATGGAAGATGTGGATAGAACCGTAGAAGCTATAAGTGAAGTTGTAGAAAGATTAAGGGAGATAAGTCCTTTAGGAAAAGATAAATAGATAGATGATAGGAGGTAATAACATGGCAGATTTACCATATACCGAAAAAGTGATCGAATACTTCAAAAATCCTAAAAATGTTGGAAAGATAGAAGATGCAGACGGCAAGGCGAAAGAGGGGAGTCCAGCCTGTGGGGATATGGTCTCAGTATACATAAAGGTAGATGAAGAAACTAAAGAGATCACAGACATAAAGTTCGAGTCCTACGGTTGTGCATCGAACATAGCAACCGGCTCGATAATCACGGAGATGGCAAAAGGTAAAACGATCGATGAGGCAAAAAAGATCACGTGGAACGATGCTGCTGAAGAACTAGGCGGATTACCTAAGATGAAAACACACTGTTCAGTTTTGGCTGTTGAGGGATTGCAGGCAGCCATAGCTGATTACGAAGAAAAGCACGGTCTTGTGAAGGAACAAAAACCTACTACCAAAGAGATCGTAGAAAAAAGGCTCAGACATGTGATGAATCCCATGACAGGTCTAGATGTCGTTCGAACGGATCTTATCAACGATATAAAAGTAAAGGATGGAGTCATATCTCTAAAGGTTGATCTTGTCGAGGATCACCAATTCGCTAATGCTATCAAAGAAGATATCATGGAGAAGCTCGAACACCTGTGGGATATTGAAGAGATCAGTATCGAATTCAAGGATAGCTGATGGAGGTCAATATATGAAGGTCTCATTGGTTCAGAAAAAACACATACTTGGAGATAAAGAAGCTAACCTGAAAATAATCGAAGAGTCTGTTAAAAAGAATGACAGTGATCTGTATATCTTTCCGGAACTCTTCCTAACAGGTTATAGATTAAGAGATAGAATATGGGATGAGGCTGAACCTATACCAGGACCTTCGACAGAAAGGTTAGTAGAGTTGGCTGAGAGTGAACAGACTTCAATCATCTTGGGTATGCCAGAAAAGATGAAACGGAGTGGGAGATTAAAGAATTCAGCCCCACTCATACACAAAGACGGTCATGTCGATGTATATCGTAAATCTTATCTCCCGAATTTCGGACCGTTTGAAGAGTTAAGATATTTCGAACCGGATGACAGATTACCGGTTTTCGATACCCCTTTCGGAAAACTTGGAATAGTGATATGTTACGATATCTTCTTTCCAGAATTGACCAAGGTTTTGGCCATGAAAGGAGCAGATTTCACTGTCTGTATCTCAGCTTCACCTACCATAAGCAGAGAACTATTCGAAAAGATCATCGTTGCTAGAGCCATAGAAACTACAACTTTCACGTTCTACACAAATTTAGTAGGTCGAGAGGAAAACTTCACGTTCTGGGGTGGTGACACAGCATTATCCCCTATGGGGAAGGAGATCGCAAAAGGACCGATATTTGAAGAAGATATAATAACGGTCGACTTGGATCTAGATGATTTAGAGATAGCTAGGAAAAACAGACCGGTTCTAAACGATACAAGACCAAGTTCTACAAAGGATATATTCGATCATTGAGATCATAAAAAGTTGACTAATACCAGGTAAATCACTAGTATAATTATTATATATCTAACAGAATCAGAAATATCCACTTCTATCAGAGTTTGATTTAGAGTAGGTCTTTTGGTTTTAACGGTATCAAAAAGACGGAGGAAGATGTAACCCAATGGAAGTGTTAGAAGGAAGATCACCCCGTGCAAAGAATACAAAGCTGTCAGTTCCACCCCCATCAGATCAAATGAAGGGGCTGTATCAAATATCGAAAGCACACCAGGTCTTACAACATTTTCTAGATATATGGAAGTAGTTAAGCCTCCAAATGAACACAGACCTGCTAATACGATTAGTGAACTCATCATTCCCTCACTTAGCTCTTTATCACTCTTCACCCCATCCACTTTAGAGAGCCTAAATATCCGGAAAACAGAAGCGGAAGTTAAAATACTAGTCAGTATCACAACCGAGTAAATAACAGGCGAATCGATAACTTCCAGTAGATACCATCTGCTGTAGAAACCATTCAACGGTGGGAGGCCCATCAAAGCCAACAAACCTATGATCATCGTACTTGAGAGGACGATATTGGTTTTCATCAACGGTAACTTTCGTATATCGTGGGTGCCGTATATATATCCAAAGCTTCCCACGACAAGGAATAATAGTACGATGTAAAACGAATGATTGATGAAATAAAGAAGACCAGCACTTAGGCTTTCAGGGGTCCAGATGGAGAACATCAATGCAATAACACCCATATGACTTATGGTAAGCCATGCAAGTATCCTTTTGAGGTCAGTATATTTTAGAGATATAACGGCAGCGAATAGTGCAGTAAGGATACCAAGTATCATCACCATATACCTTATGTGAGGTGTTCCAAAACCTATATCATACAACTTCAACAGGATATATCCACCAATTTTAACGGTGATGCCTCCTAAGATAGCTGTCATAGTAGTCGGAGCATGAACATAGGCATCTGCAAGCCAGGTATGGAAGGGGATTATTGCTAATTTGACACCCACTGCCACCAGAAAGAAAACGAATATTATATTACGGATATGAAGTGATAACTGTTCAACTGCACCGGATAGATATCCAAAATCCAAGTAACCAGTAAAGAAATAAGTTAATCCAATACCTGTCAGGAACATGAGAGAGGCTATGCTGCCCAACATAAAATATCTAAAACTAGCCCTTAATGATTCTTTAGTACCGATAAAAGTTAGAAGAACGTAAGTGGTAAGTATAGAGATTTCAAAGAATATGAAACGGTTGACCAAATCCCCTGTTAGAAATACTCCATAAAGTCCAGCGGTCATGAAAAGGTAAAGAAAATGGTAATCATCGGCTGTGGGGTCTTGTTCTAAAAGATCTGAATAATAAACATAGACGGCAAGAGTAACAACTCCAGTGATGAGTGCCATAGTCCTAGATAAACCATCTAAGATAAGAGATATCCCGAAAGGGCGTTCCCATCCACCCATCTCATAAACGATGACATCTCCGGGGGAAGCGAGAAGTAAAAATATGACAGGGATCAATAATCCTAAGAATGTTACAGTCGTTCTTATGGCATCATAATATTTATTCTTAAACATCAATCTGATGATAAGGGCGGCAGTGATCGGAGATATAACTATGAATGCTAAAGAGTGTTCAATTATCATCTTTCATCTCTTCCTTTTTTAGTATTCTATCGAAATTCAGGGTATGGTAGGTCTCGTAGAGATAATGAACCATCGCTAACCCTAGAGCAACGGTAGCTAAGTCTATAACTATTGCAGTAACCATCACACTCTGAGGGAGGGGGTCCACCATCTGACTACCGGAATCTGCTATTGGAGCGACAGCTCCTGGTATATACCCCAGTGAGACAAATAATAAGATAACTCCAGAACCCATGATACTTAAGCACATGAGCAGTTTCAACGAATTCTTAGTTCTAGTCATACCATATAACCCTATGAAGATCACTATCAAACCTACATTCAACCCATTCAGCAAGCTCTCACTCTCCTTATCCCAAATAGGTATATGAAAAGTGCCAATATTCCAGCAAAAACCTTCAAGGATATAACGACATCAAGAACTATACACCATACAGGAGTTTCTGGAAGAACATTGTAAAAGAAAAAGCCGCCGACAAAAATACCCGCAAAACCAGCGGAAAGAAAGATTACGGTCCCTATTGTTTCAAACCAATCTATATTCTCCTCTATCCGGATGACCTTATCTCTTCCATGGGTTAAAAGGAGAAGGATCGCCCCAGATGCCAACAATACACCTCCTTGAAAACCACCACCTGGGAGTAGAAAACCATGTGTTGCAAAATATAAGCCAGATAGGAACAAGAAAGGTGATAAGAATCTAGCTGCAGTCCTAACGACAGGAGATTTCAAGTTTTTTCCTCCTTTGGTTTTTTACTATCTTCTATCGGTTCTTCTTGATCTTGTTCATCCTCGGTCTTATCTTTCCTCATCTCTTTACCGAGGATTATCACGCCAGCGATGGCGATATACAGTATGATAACTTCGCCGAAGGTGTCATAAGCTCTGAAGTCCAGTAACACAGCCTCAACAAGGTTAACTGCACCTGTTTCTTCATGATTTTCAATTATGTACTCCTTAATGGGAGAATCTGCCTTATCCTCATATGTCAAACTCAACCCGTTTACAACGATAATGATGATGATCAGTGTCAAGAATAGTGAAATCACTCTCTCAAGTTTCTTCGACATCATCCACACCTCCTTTTAAGACACCGATCTTACTCATGATAACCAAAAATAACATAGGACTGATAGCCCCGTTAACGACTGCTACTGTAACGGTAACTGCCGGAGCTCGATAGAGATATGTCAATATCACTATGAATATCGAGAGTAAACTCAAGTATATCAGTGACCTGAAAAGATCTTCATCGAACACCACGAGTACTGCTGAACCCAAAAATAGGATGAGCAATAACTGAGTCAACATGAGTCCTCACCTTCATATTCAATCTCATCTATGGAATCCGTCATAATACCGTCCTGATAGGCGGCTCTTCCTAGAGAATGTCCGACGACAGGTGATGTCAATAATAGGAATATGGATGTTAGCAATATCAAACCAATGGACTGGCTATAGCCCTCTATAAAAAGCATAGCTAGTATAACTAAACTTCCACCACAGCTAGCCTTCGAACTAGCATGGATCTTCATATAAGGGCCCTCGAAACGTATTAGTGCTAGGGCAGCGGATAATAATAGTAAGGTTCCGACGGTTACCAGCAATAAGACCGATAATCTTACTATCAACTGAACTCACCTCTTTCCAAATATTTTGCAAAGCCCAACGTTGCTACGAAATTTAAAACTATGAATACGAACGCAATATCCAAGAAGTGAGCCATATCTGTCTGAACACTGTAAACGATAAACATAACAGATATCAATACCGCTGTCAAGTTCATGGAGATGATCCTATCAAAGTTCGTAGGTCCTTTGATGATCCTATAGCAGGATATCACTGTCAGAGATAATAACAGGATAAAATAAATTACATCTATCATCCAAATAACCCCCTTATGGCTCTTTCCCATCTTTTTATCGTAGATTCTATCGTGGGCTGGACCTTCTCCGACGGTAAGTAAGAAAAGTGAGTCTTCAGTATATAGCCATCTTCTACCTCTTCAGTTTTTAAAACAAGTGTTCCTGGGGTTATGGTGATCATACATGAGAGTAATGTGAGTTCCGACTCCGATTTCAGATCAACTGGTATGTGTACTATCTTGGGTTCGATGTCTTTAGTGAACGTTTGTCTGACAAGTGAGGCGTTCGATATGATGAGTTGTACGAAAAGATGTGATAGAAGAAAGGTCCAATCTTTTAATTTCGATAAGTATTGGTGAAAAGAAACTATCTGTCTTTTTTCTCCATTCAACACGAATCTATGAGAGATCTGAGACACTATAAAAACTGTGAAGATACCTAATATAAGCGAGTAGGTAGTCAAATTATCTAAGGTGTATAAAGTAAATAAAGTCCCAGTGATAAATAACCAGAAGAAGATCAAAAGTATATCCAAACTGGGATAATGACGATCGGTTTTATGATACCTATCTCTTTTATCTTTTCTCGACATATTCTTAATTCCTGTCAGACAAAGGCTTAATCAGCCATATAAAATATCAAAGCTATAAAACTATCGATTAGAAGTAAGATTTTCATCAAGTGTCGATGATGTAGCCGATTAGTAGATATCATCGATATAGCGATAAAACTATAAGATTAGGGTCGATAACATAAAAAAATTTAAAACAGATTAAACTATACCTCATGTGATAGATATGCTCGAAGAAATATCAGAAATGATTGGGATCCAAGTCTATACCAAAGATGGCATGTTCCTTGGCACGGTGAACAACCTTGTTATAGATATGGAAGAAGCAACGATAGACGGACTGTTCGTGGGTGATACTAACCCATTACTGGTTGAAGATTCAAAGAGTGTTAAAGTCCCCTATCGGTGGGTGAGCGCCGTCGGCGATATTATACTTTTAAGATACTTCCCGAAAAGGGTATCTATCTCAAAAGAATGAAATAAGACTGCCGGGGGATTTATTTGCCACTTAAGATAGCTGGATCTTGCTTTATCGCCGAAAGTAGTACCATAATTGGTGATGTAGAATTGAAAAAGGGATGCAGCATATGGCCGAATGCTGTACTAAGAGGAGATCAAAATTTTATCCGAATAGATGAAGGAACCAATATCCAAGACTGTGCCGTAGTCCACGTGGACGAAGAACATCATACCATAATCGGTAAAGATGTTACTGTCGGACACAGTGCCGTAGTCCATGGATGTGAGATCGGTGATGAAACAATAGTAGGGATGAACTCTACAGTACTCAGCGGTGCCAAGGTTGGTAAAGGTTGCATAATAGGTGCAAATGCACTGGTCAAGGAGGACATGGTCATACCTGATTATTGTATAGCTGTCGGTATCCCCGCAAAGATCATCAAGGAAGGGGATGAAAAGATGAGTGAAAAAACAAGGGCTAACGCAGTCCATTACCATCATCTACGAGACGAGCATAAAAAAGGTGTTTATGAGCGATATTGATCTATATTAATATTCGATACCTTCCCTAGGTCCTATACCCTGATCATAGGGATGTTTTATCCTTTTCATCTCGGTAACGAGTATCGCAAGATCTATTATCGCCTTTGGAGCGTTCCTACCAGTCAGAATGATCTCTACATCTCCGCTCCAGTTTCTATCTAAAAATTGTATGAATTCGTCAACTTCCAAAATACCGAGGTCTAGAACTACGTTGATCTCATCAAATATTATGATATCCCATCCTTTCGATCCTAGAGCCTCTTTTGCCCTATCTAAAGCCTTTTTAACCTCTATCCTGTCTTCCTCCCGTATATCATCTTTACTTATAAAATCAGATGTGCCGTAATTCTCTACCTTTATTTGATCTATATCCTTCAAGAAATTTCTTTCTCCGCTTGGTCTATTTTTCATGAACTGGATTATAAGGACCCTCATCCCTCTTCCTGCCGCTCTAATCGCGAGTCCTAAAGCTGCTGTAGTCTTTCCTTTACCTTTACCGGTGTACACCTGGATATGACCTTCTTTCATTTTTTCATCCCTTTTGAATTTCATCGACCCCTATCTCGAGGTAACTTGTCCACTTCGATAAATCGTTCATCCATAGGTTCAAGGTCCTTGAAAGACCTTTTCTTGTCTTTTTTTACCATCTCTTCATCGTGTGTTGACTTTAAATAAAGCAATAGTGAAACTACAGATAAGATACCTCCGAATATCACAGAAGTCACCATACCATATCCAAGACTCTGTTGGGATAGGTCCAATCCTGCTACTGGTATATAGGCTATGAACAATATTGAGAGCGACCATGATGAAAACAGTATGCTGTTCTTCCGGATTTTTGTATATTGTAGCTGTAAAAGTTTCCATCCGATGAAAACTATAACCACAGCATTGATCATGAAAAGTATTTCAATTGTGTGGATCTGTAAAGATACAGTGGATAATTCCAAAAAGAAAGATAAGATAGATGTGCCTGCGATAATCAATATAACAGACAAGAAAGCGATAAAAGTAAACCGGTGTTTTGTAAACAATAAGATAAAAGAGAGTATCAATATAATACTAAGATACATCAAGGTAGCCGATAGGATATAATATATGAAAAATTCTTTAAATAATAAAGATGTCATGAATATAAATATCAAAGAGAACTCCCCAAAGACCATGAATGGTCTTATAGAGATGGGATCAGAAATAGAATACAAAAACCTCTCTGCATCATCTAATGACGTCATTAAAAAAACATTATTGAATGGTTATTTTAAATTTGCTAAGAAGACACACGGTACTGAGATCAATGGGGTAATTTGAGAAAGATCACCGAAATACCAAAGCGCAGCTATGATGACAGCCAAGAGTATCAGAACGATAACAAACTTTATTAGCTGCCAAACGAACCATGCGATCAAGATCACTACGATGATACCTAATATGATCAATACAGGGATGATGATATGCATGATATTTGTTAAATTTAATTAGCTATTTAAATTTTGATGAGAGGGGTTCCTGAACTGAAAAACTTAAATTGAACCTATGATTAGTACCCGTTGATGTTTCACGAATTTAATCGATTCACGATAAGAAAAGGTATTGGAAAAAATGATGTCTCTGCACTGAACTCCATAGATAGTGCATTGTCAGATGCAGGGGTGGGAGATTACAACCTGATAAGGGTATCTTCCTTGATACCAAAAGGTATGACTAAAACAGATGATATAGATGCTGAATTCGGTTCTTTTTTACCATGCGTCCTTGCTGAAGCTGTAGGAGCTAGATATGAGGTTGCCGCAGGTATCGGATACGGTTTCGACAGTAGAGGAAGAGGATATGTGGCTGAACACTCCATCTGTTCGGATGGGATAGATATGGAGTCCTTCGATGCTGATTTAAAAGAAAAAGTGGTTGAGATGGGGAGGATCCGAGAGATCGATATTGAAGATATCAAGATCGATAGCGTGAAGACAGATATAGATGAAGGAGAGTTCGGCTGTGCTATCGCGATACTGGTGTATCTACCATGAGCAAAGAAAGATATGGTGTCATAGTCTGTTCCGATTGTCAAAACGCCCGTTGTGTGGACCTATCAAACAAGACCACAACATGCAATCACTGTGGTAACAAGATGAAGATCAAGAGGATGAATATTTATTACATGACTAGGTCTCAAAAAGAGGGTGCATGGGCAGTAAGGCGGCTCAATGAAAAACTCAAGGGAAAGGAAATCCCTGAAGAGAAAAAAGAGCCATCTGATCCATATTATAAAGCTATCAAAGAGTCCTCCCAGGGAAAGGATGAAAAGGAACGACTTTTGATCATGGCTAGGGTGATGACCAAAGAACTAGGGGAGTTCGGCAGAGGAGATATTGAAAATTTGGCTGAAATAGGAGACCTAGGGGATGTTGATAAATTGATAGAAAAGATCAGAAAAATCGACGATATCTACGAACCAAAAAACGAGACCTTCAAGATCGTTTAAAGTTTTTTGACCATGTAGTGGCCTTCCAATCTGTAATCGAGTTTCCTGTAATATTCTCTTGCACCAACACCGCTGATGACCCGTAATTTATCAGATCCTTCTGAGGCAAGATTTTCACATTCCTGAACTAGTAGTTTACCGTAACCTTGATGCTGAAATCTTTTCCCTAGATCTTTAACGGGTGTCATAGTGCCTACGACCTTTAATTCCCTGATTATAGGAGGATGATCTTCACAAATTCTCAGTCTAGCATAACCAACAAGGTTAGTCCCATCTCCCAGCTCTAAAAAAACCTCTGTTCCATCCGAGGCTTGATATTCGAGCGATTTTAACTCGATGTTTTCTGGAGGGATATCTAAACCCTGGTGCCCAGCTTCTCTACAGCGGATACATCGGCACGTCAGGTCTTTTTCTTTCAACGAATTTCTTGCATACTGACGCAGATTGCTCTTCATTATACCTGCTTCAACAAAGGTTGTCGGTATATCCCTTTGGACCCTCTGGATCCGTACATATGGCGGTACTGATGATTTCATCTCTGCAACGAGTTTAGAAGCTTCCTCGGTTTTCATAGGTGTGTATTCATCATTTTTCCACATCTCATACAACTCAGTACCTTCGACCACTAACGTGGGATATATCTTAAGAAGGTCGGGTCTGAAACGAGAATCTGTGAACAATCTCTTGAATTCATCAAGATCCTCCTGTGGTTCACTACCGGGTAAACCAGGCATCATGTGATAACACACCTTGAATCCCATCTCTTTGGCAGTTTTGGTTGCCTCTATAGTATCAGCAACATCGTGACCTCTATCGATGTTTTCCAGTATCTCATCTCTCAAAGACTGTACCCCTAACTCTACTCGGGTAGCGCCGAGTTCTAGCATCCTCTTAAGATGAGGGGATTTACAATAGTCTGGCCTGGTCTCTATGGTAAGCCCTATACATCTTATATCTGCAGTTTCGTTGACCTTTTTTGCTTCTTCTAATGATTTAGAAGGCTTACCATTTAATCCATCTAAACAGCCCTTAACGAACCTTTTTTGATATTCCCAATCCCTGGCCGGGAAAGTACCACCCATCACTATCAAGTCGACCTTATCCGTCCTATGGCCTATCGCTTCGTATTGTCTCAACCTATCTTCCACTTGTTTTTTTGGATCGAAATCATTCCTTTCAGCCCTGAGAGCAGCAGGTTCATTACCAGTGTAAGATTGAGGGGATGGTGAATTGTCATCGGGACCACCGGGACACATCAAACACTTCCCGTGAGGACACTCAGCAGGAGATGTCATACAGGCTATAACGGTCACACCTGATTTCTTTCTAGCGGGTTTTCTCTGGAGGACTGAGACTACATCTTCTCTATCTATACCTTTCATCTTTTCAACATATTTCAAGAGGCTAGAATTCTTTGGAAGTTCGGAGATGTTAAACTCCTTACAGTACTTCATTTTAGCTTTCTGAAGTTCATCCGATGTTTGGATCTCGCCGGAGACTATGTCCTCGATGATCTTTTCCAAATGTTTCATCTGTTAATCGATTCAATGATGATATATAACAATCTTTTCGTTCTTTCATGTTGAAAGGGAAAATGATATATAACCAATTATTGTAATGTGGAACCAGGTCAAAGATGGTTTGGTTTCCTGTATCTCTTTGGATCTTTCCATCAACATCGGGCTCATAGTCTAGTTGGTTATGACGTCGCCTTGACATGGCGGAGGTCGCCGGTTCGAATCCGGCTGAGCCCACTATAAATC
>PULU01000013.1 GCA_003551065.1 Thermoplasmata archaeon
CTTATAAAATTTTTCAACCTGTCTAAACTGGGGACAGGCACTTTTGCCGGTTGCAAATTTGCAAATGCTTCGAAAATTCGGCGGCAAAAGAGCCAGTCCCCGGAGGTCAATAAATAAGTTTCGCTGTAGTGTTAGGACCTTAAAATTGCATCAGGATACCTTTTTTGGGATCAAAGTTCCTCTTTCATCAGTCTGTCATTAGAAAATCACATGTCTGATAGCCTGCGCCTCTATATTGACCAGATTATTCAGCAACATGTTTGCCATGTCCTTATTGCTGCGGGTTATGATGCTGTTCAGGCAATCAAACCGTTCACCGCAGAGCAACTTCTTATCATTCATCAGGATCTTAAAACTCCCCGTGCCCTCCCTCACTAGGTTAACTGCCTGGATGCTGGTTGTGACAATAACATTAATACGGTTTCTCACCTACTTTTGTAACAATCATCTGTTACAATAAAAGAGGAATTGAACCTCGATGTCCCAATTATCAGTTGGGCCCTTAGCAGTCATGAACTGCCAGGGTGCATCCCCGACACTTTTCCAAGCTACCAGCTAAGTCCTGATCAAATCTCTATATTCCAATTCGCTGCCTGAATCTGATTATCTATCTCGCGTGCAATTCGTGCATAACTATCGGCCTCCTTACGAATCGCTTTGACATCCACAGCCGGTATAAACCGGATCTCATTTCTGGAAAACCTTTCGGACTTAGGCGTTGCGCTATCAGCTAATCTATGAAGGATCTCGGCAATACCCGTATTCTTGTCACGTTCAGCAATAAGTTCCATAAGACTCTTGCCGCTTTCCATTGTAGTCATATTGGTCTTATTGATTAAAATAATTAATTCATTGAGTCGCTCATAAAGCCTAATCAGTTCATTCTTCAGATCCTCTGGAGGCTCAACCGGAACCGTATCACCCTCCTGCATTTTTGCCGAGAGATACAGTCGTTCTTTAACCTTCTTGATTTCTTCTTTTACATTCTTTCTTTCATTGAGCAATTCTGCAAGCTTCATCTTCCTTACCTCCTCTCTACGCAGGAAAATCACCAGAATATTCAAAGTGCGAGCCAAAGAAATATGGTATCATGTCAGGGATTTTAAGGAAAGCGGGGACAAGTACCCCGACGCACTTGTTTTTGCTACAGGGCATTTCAGCCTATTTAAAAAATAAGTACGGGGAGAGCCAGTCCCCATGCTACATGGCAACGCACTGACAGGTATGAAGACGCGACTGCAAAAAGTCTTATTTGCAGTCGCAGGAGTCAGGAGACAAGTGACAGAGATCAGTAAAAACAAATGGTTACAGAATTGGTTTGTTCCTGAATTTTTCATTCCCCGACTTTTTGCAGGTGCATCTATGAATATAAATGTTCTTTGGAATCGATATGTCTGTGACTAACCTTGCCCGCATGTTGTCATGTCACAGCACCCATCCGTACGCTACAGAACAGGCCAGCCCTTAATTTGCAAATGATCACCATCCATTACTGACCATCGTCAAAACCAGGCCGAACAAAACTTCGGGCCTGAGGAAAGACAGTTTCCATTTTCCGGCGCAAACGATCCAGGCAGAACAGTATATCCTGCACACCCTGCCTGTCGCGGACTATGTTCGCATGAACCACACCCCATGCAGCCAGAGAACGGTCAATGCCCATCAAGGCCACCTTGGCTGAACCGTCTGCATCTCGATCATAGCTTTCCAGTTCGCATTCCTCTTCTTCAGCCTTGCCGTGCAAGGCCCGCACGATCTTGGCCTCAATCAAGAACAGATACCAGGATATAATCTCTTTGGATTCCTGCAGTCCAGGAGCCTCCCCGGCTGAAATAACACCAGGGATTTTGACCGCCACATCTTGTGTCCAGACCTCCGAACTCTCCAGCCATTCTTTGGCCATCTCCCTATACTTTTTTGCAAGAATGGTGCAGATATGCTCCCTGGCTCTTTGCATAGCCAGTTCATGCCCTGCGTCCTGGTCCTCTCCGACTGCATCCAGGTCAATCCCCCGTTCCTGGGCCAGATCATAAAGCATGCTTATGGTCACTTCAAAAGTGCTGGATATGGTCTCCCAGAAAGCGGCGTTCATCTCATCCGAACTCTCTTGTTCCTGAAAGAACTCCTTCTCCACGGCAAAGTTCATACATCTGGAGGTAAAGGCACATCTTTCGCACCACCGATCGCAATAGTTATAGATTCCAGGTATAAAATCCGGATTTTCAGCAAGTTCTTTTATCCGGTCTTTATCCATATTCCAATGCTCCCTGGTAAAAAATCAAAATACTGCAAACAAGCCATAGGTACATTTACCCCATTGCCCTTTATCCAGGCAAACGACTGTCGAAAATCCGGGCCAGCTGTGGCACTTGGTGGTCCACAAAATCGTAAAAGGGCTCTGTTTTTATTGTGGTGTAAACGGTCTAACCGAACTGCTTATTGCTGTAAAGTGCCTTTTCAGGAAAGCGGAGATGCCAGGGAATAAAGAGACCATTATGGTGTGAATTTGGCTACAAAGAAATTGTCCGGAAATATTGAGAGTAACCATTCAGGAGGCCGATTCCGTCACCCCCCCCCTGAATGGTTACGGGAAAGATCCGGACCTGTGCTTTAAAAGATGGTCTGACCGGTCTTACCCATGAACTGCATATCTATTGAACAGTAACAGTTTAGCTTTTTTAAGGAAAGCAGGGGACAGGCACCCACACACTTATTTTTCTAAAGGAAGATTGACAGGTTTTAAAATAAGTGCGGGGAGAGCCAGTCCCCATGCCACATGCAAATGGCTAAACTTTTACGTTGAACACTACTATGAGATTAACGCAACTCCAGCGTGCGTTTACCGGTAAAAATGTCCTGGAATGATTTTCAATATGAGGCGGGAAAGGCTTGCAAGTCTGGGGATTAGTCGTTAAGAATTTTTATCCCACAATATGCCAGGAAAGAATCACTTACCAAGGAAAAAAATAGTGATAAAGTTTTTTTTTGCCTGATCATTTTATTACTTTTACCCTGGAGTGTTCATGCTCAAAATGTAGAACTCACACCTGAAGAGCAGGCCTACCTGGATGATCTGGGTGAGATTACCATGTGCATTGACCCGGACTGGGAGCCATACGAGCTTGTGGATGATCAGGGCAACTTTACCGGCATTGCCGCGGATCTTGTGGACATTGTTTCTCAGAGACTTGATATTCCCTTTGCTATTGTGCCTACAAAAGACTGGGGGGAAACCCTGGAAGTCTCGAGAGAAGGCGGGTGCATGCTCATTCCTTTCCTGAACCAGACTCCGGACCGGGAGGAGTGGCTGACCTTTACCGAGCCCTTATTCACCAATCCCAACGTCTTCATCACCCGCAATGAGCACGACTATATTGCGGATCCAGCCGAACTGGTGGACCGGACCGTAGTTCTGCCTCATGGCACGTCCATGGAGGAGTATCTGCGCCAGGACTATCCCAATCTGGATATTATCACTGTGGACGACGAGGACGAGAACGAATGCTACCGCATGGTCTCCCAGGGTGAAGCCGACATGACGCTGCGTTCACTGACCATCGCGGCCTTCACCATCCGAAGGGACGGCTGGTTCAACCTGAAGATTTCAGGACAGCCTCCCCAGGACCACTACATAAACCGGCTGCGCATGGGCGTGCTCAAAGACATGCCCGAACTGCGCGACATCCTGAGCAAGGCCATCGAGACCATAACTCCGAGGGAGCGCGACAGCATTGTAAACGAACATGTAAACATTATATTAGAGCAGCCCTTTAACTACGAACTGCTTTACAGGGTCTCCGGAGGGGGCATTGTGATCCTTCTGGGGATTGTCCTGTGGAATTACAGGCTCAGAAGACTGCGCAATTCCCTGAAAAATTCCAATGAAGAACTGCGTATGGCCGTTCAGAAGGTATCTGAGAGTGAAGAGACTCACAGGATTATTTTTGAAAATTCTCCACAGGGCATGTTTTACTTAGATGCCTCCGGGATCATCGTAAAATGCAACGATCAGTTTGTAGAGCTCATGGGCTCAACCCGGGAAAAGCTTATCGGATTAAACTCAGCCGCTGAGTCCCCCAGCCCCATTGATGATGTAATTCAGAGGGCCATAGGGGGCGAACAGACGGTATTCGAGGGCTTGTATACCTCCATTACCGGGGGCAAGACCTCTTACCTGCGAATGATATGCAATCCGGTCAATCCGGGTACTTCACCCACAGAAGTCATCGCCACGGTGGAGGACATAACTCAGCGTAAGCATCTGGAGGAATCAGTGCGCCTGAAAAATGACCTCCAGGAACTGGTAACCGAGGTTTCAACGGATTTTATCAATGCCACCTGGGAAAATATCGATGGCAAAGTCAACAACATGATCAGACGTTGTGGACAGTTTTTAAATGTAGACAGAACCTTTGTCTTCAAATTTTCCGAGGACGGGCTGTACATGTCTAATACCCATGAATGGTGCGCTCCGGGCATAGAGTCGGTTAATGCGGCCATGCAGGATGTTTCCCTGGAAGAACTGCCTGCGAATTTAGAGATTTTCAATGAACGGAAAATGTTGTTTGTTCCTGATGTGGAACAACTGCCTGAAGGTCCGGAAAAACAACTCTTAGAGGCTCAAGATGTAAAATCCATGCTGGTTATGCCCATATTGCGCAATGATAAAATCCTTGGCACTTTCGGGTTTGAATCGGTCAGCTCCAAAAGGCTGATAAATGAAGAACATGTGCAACTGCTCCAGATTCTGGGTAATATCCAGGGTGATGCATTAATTAGAAACAGCTTTGAGCGTGATCTCCTGCAGGCCAAGGAGCAGGCCGAGGCGGCCACCCAGGCCAAAAGCGAATTCCTGGCCAATATGAGCCATGAGATCCGCACACCCATGAATGCCATTATAGGCATATCCCACCTGGCTCTGCGCTCAGGCCTTGACCGCAGGCAGCATTCCTATCTGACCCGGATTGACGGTGCAGCCAGATCCCTGCTGGGCATCATCAACGACATTCTGGACTTTTCCAAAATCGAGGCCAATAAACTGGAACTGGAGCATGTACCATTCAACCTGAAAGACGTTTTATCCAGGCTGTCCTCTATATTCGATTTTCAGGCCGAGGAGAAGCAACTGAAACTGACATTTCAGCTGGATCCTGATACTCCCCTTAGTCTCAAAGGTGATTCCATGCGCCTGAGCCAGGTTCTGACCAACCTGATAAGCAATGCCATCAAGTTTACCAGCCACGGAGAAATTGTGGTCAGCGTGTCACCTGGTACCTCAAATACTGCTCACGAAGCCATCCCTGAATGTTTGCCGGCAAAGGGGTATAACCAGGTATGCCTGATGTTTTCAGTACGTGATTCGGGCCAGGGCATGGACCAGGACCAGGCTTCGCGTCTGTTCGATGCTTTTTTCCAGGCTGATTCTTCCATTACCCGCAGGTTCGGCGGCACCGGGCTGGGTCTATCCATCAGTAAACAGCTTGTGGAGATGATGGGCGGCAGTATTCAGGTTCAGAGTCAGCCCGGAGAGGGAAGTACCTTCAGCTTTACGGTTCACATGGAAAAGACCTGTGAACTGGAGCAACATCAGTCCCAGACGGAATCACACCGCGGTTCCACCCGGAAGAGCCTCTCTGGACGGCGGGTGCTCGTGGTGGAGGACAACCGCTCGAACCGCGAGCTTGCTTATGAACTGATGACAGATCTGGGTATCAACGTCGAGGTTGCCTGTGACGGCCTTGAAGGATTTAAGCGGGCCGTCCAGGAGCCTTTTGATCTTATTCTGATGGACATTCAGATGCCTGGAATGGATGGATACGAAGCTACGCGGCGCATAAGAAGCATGGATCACAGGACAGAAAAGATGGGTCAGACCTCGGAGGTTGCAGAGGGAATCCATGAATCTTTCAGTTCCTTAGTCCCTGAACCCCCGAATCCCGGAATTCCCATCATCGCCATGACTGCTCATGCCATGGCCGGTGACCGGGACAAGAGTCTTAATGCAGGCATGGACGATCACTTGACCAAACCCATTGAACCAGAGGTACTTAAGAACATGTTGCTGCGCTGGATGCCCGAGGACAGAAGTCATGGGGCAGA
>PULU01000113.1 GCA_003551065.1 Thermoplasmata archaeon
CGTAGAAAACCGTTCATATTAGCTGGTGGTGTACTATCGGGCATCTTTGCATTGATGGTATACACGAGCTACACCATAGGAGCACCCCTGTGGATCTTCACACTGGTAGTGGCGATATTCTATTTTGCCCTGTATTCCTATATCAGTCAGTTCAGGGCTCTTATGCCAGAACTGATACCCAGTGGAGACCGGGGGAAGAGCAGTGGATTCATTACCCTCGGCGAGTGGGCCGGAAACCTAGTTCTTTTTGGATTATCTGGGTATGTCATCGCAGTGTATGGTGGTTCAAGCCAATACATCATGTTCATACTCACCGCTATCTTTTTGATCCTAGCAGCAGTCTTTACCTATTTCAGAGTTAAAGAACCTAAAATGCCTGAAAACATACCAGCACAGAGCTTGAAGACTTATTTGAAGAGCGTTGTAAAAGATAAGAATTTCCTCAACTTCTATACGGCCCAGATCTTGCTTTGGATGAGCTATCAATTGGTTGCTGTATTTCTCTTTGGGATAGTAGCGTACATGATGCACGGTGATGCTTCTCAGGCAAGCGTAGATCAAGTCCATTCCTTCGGCCTCTACGCGATGGCGGCCTTCAATTTCACAGTTCTCGGAGGGTCATTAGCTGGGGGATATATCTACGATAAGATCGGTAGACGGGTCGGAATAATCGCAGGTGCTGCTATGTTAGCCATACCTCTATCCATAGGTTGGATAATAACCACAAAGACACAGATATTCCTAGCACTCTTCTTCGCTGGTATAGGATGGGGAGCAGTACTAGCAGCGTCATTTCCCGTGGTTGGAGACCTACTCACAAAATACAAGAAACAGGTCTTCAACGGTAGATACTATGGTGTATTCGAAGCTACTAAAGCGCTGCCAATATTGATAGCGTCGGTTCTTGGAGGTCTAGTAGTAGATCTAGCTGGCGGTAATTACCTGATTTTATTTCCATTTGCAGCTGTATTAGCATGGATATCGATACCGTTGATCCGGACACTCCATGAGCTGGAGGAAGATTGATGTTTTTGATGTCTTCGATAGTATTAGCAGTGATCCTCCTGGCTTTAATCGTCTTCATATCCCACAAGATGACTCGGCCGAAAAGAACTGTAGGGGACTGGGATCCTAGTGATCTCGGTATAGATTACGAAGACGTATCTTTCATAACTGATGATGACGTAGAGATAAAGGGCTGGTGGATGGATAAGGGCGGCGATAAAACTTTGATATGTCTTCACGGATACACTGCTAGTAGATTGCATGACGTTTACATGAAACCACTTTTGAAGATATTGAAAGACGAACCTTACAACCTCCTCTCTATCGATTTTAGAGCCCATGGTGAGAGCCTGGGCAGTAGATGTACCTTTAGCGATAAAGAATACCTGGATCTAGAAGCTTCCATAGACTGGTTGGAAGAGAACCATGCTACGGGATGTGAAAAGTTAGGATTGATCGGTTACTCCATGGGAGCTATGGTAGCTATCAAAGGATTGGCATCTGATGAAAGGGTCGATTGCAGCGTTGCCGACAGCCCACCTATCGATCCTGACGTCACTTCATCTCGTAGTCTCAAGTATTTCGCTGGACTCCCCTCAACCCTGTATCACTTGATCAAACCCGTGAGTAGTTTACTTTACGGGATAAAACATCCAGGCATGTATTGTTTTGCTGAACAGATCGATAAACCACTCTTGCTTATCGGAGGTAAGAACGATCCCATCGTCAAGGTAGATGAGATAAGATCTTTTTATGATATAAATAGACAAAAAAACAAAGATGTCACCCTGTGGATAACGGAAGGTGAGCACGTCAGATCCCTTAAACGGGTTCCAAAAGAATATAAAAAGAGGACAATATCTTTTTTAACAAGATACATGAGAGGCTAGTTTATGGGATGTAAGATAATCGCACATCGTGGTGCTTCTGGTTTAGTGGAATATGATAATTCCTTAGAATCATTTCGAAAGGCAATAGAGATCGGAGTAGATATGATAGAGTTCGATGTAAGAAGAACTAAAGATGGAAAATTAGTAGCTTTTCATGACTCTGATATAGACGGGAGAAAGATATCATCATTAACTTATTCTGAGATCGTTAAAATATCGGAAAGTATCGGTTTTAAAGTACCTCTGGTCGAAGATGTTATAAAATTATCTAAAGGCAAGGTTGGACTCGATATAGAACTCAAGGAGGAAGGGTATGAAGATATCCTTATTAAGTTAGTTAGAGGTCATTTAGATCATGATGAATTTGTTATGAAGTCTTTTTCTGATAGAGCAGTTAAAGCTATCAAAAGACATGATCCAAAGATCCGTACCGGTCTTTTATTAGGTGTTGAAAATCCAGAGAACAAGTTAAAAACCCGTTTATCCGAGCTGTTCCCGGGAAGAAGGTTGAAACGATGTGGTGCTGATTTTGTTTCACCTAATTATCGACTGTTGAAACTATTTTTTATGAGAAGGATGAGAGAAAGAGATGTTTACGTTTGGACTGTGAATGATGTTGACTTGATGGAGAAACTGATGAAAAAAGGAGTCGATGGCTTGATCACGGACAGGCCTGACCTTGCTTGTAAAGTCCGGAGTAAGATCGATCTGTATAATTGATCTTTCTGTCACAAGAGAAGAAGATAAATAAAACACTCTATTATTTTTAGATATGCAGTTCATATCTGCCAAAGAGATAGTTGAAGATACAGAAAAAGGCGCTTCCCAGTTGTTCTTCGAAGCCGGCCAGAGTATCATTCAGTTAAACGCAGAGGAAGCAAAAGAATATGCTGTAGAGTTGATCGAAAATCGCTATTCGATGTCGTCCCTGGTCAACCTTGCCGATAGAACTTTCAGTGCGGTGGAAGAAGGTGATCATAAGGAGAAGATCAGAGAATATCTTTCAGACGTTAAGAAAAGTAAAGAAAGGGTCGTTGATATCGCAGTGGAAAAGTTGAGTTCTTTTGAGAGGATAGGTACTTTGAGCTACAGTTCTACGGTTCTAGAAGTGTTAAAGAACTTTGAAAAGGTATCCGTCCTCGAATCTGGTCCAATGTTTGAGGGGAGGACGACTGCAAAGGAACTATTTGAGGAAGGGGTATATGTTGATCTTTATCCAGACAGTTCAGTTTACGACTTTGTAAAGGACGTAGATGCGGTATTACTTGGTTGTGATTCCCTTTCCGGAGAGGGCTTTACAAACAAGACAGGGACATATACATTGGCCATAGTGTGTGGATATCTCGATGTACCTGTTTATGTGGTATCTGACCGTTCCAAGGTTGTCCCTTCAGAGATCCCCCTTCCCGAAGGTGAGGAACACGACCCCAAAGAAGTATGGGATACCGATCTAGATATCACGATCCACAACGATTATTTTGAGAATATACCCTGGATGGATCATATACATCCCATAACTGATGTTTCGATAACAGAGTGACTCATGTTTATTTTGATATCTAAAGAACGAGATCAGTTAAAGATCAATCTAGTTTCTTTTTGGTATATCCCGATCTGACAAGGCTATAAAATCGAGGAAACGACAGAGAGTCAACTCCTTCAAAATTTTTCAGGTCAACTGAAATGTGTGATACCCGCCCAAATGGCACTGATGGCACCTACTCCCAGGAATATAGAAGACAGTTCAAGATAAAGCAGAGACAATCCGATGAGTATCGGAGCAGCAGTCATACCGATATATTTCATGGTGTTGAATATGGCTATCACGGAGCCGGTGACTTCTGGTGGCGATATCCGTGCAACTCGATCGTATATCGTCGGTGAGACTATACCCATACCCACACCATATATGATGAAACTCAAACTGATAAGATAGCTGCCTTCAGGCCAGTACGGTAATAGCAAGAAGGATAAAGATATCAATGCGAAACCTAAAGAAGCACGTTTCCGCCAATCAAGATGATCAGCGATGGTCGTGGCCCTCCAGGCCAACATAGCAGAAAACACAGCTTGTCCAGAAAGTGCGATCCCACTGAATATCTCGTCGAAACCGTGGACTTTTATCAGATATAGAGGTAGGTAAGTCACAAGGGCATAAAGGAAGAAGTAAAGTGTGAAAGAATGGATCATAAGATTACGGATGTTCTTGATCTTAAGTGTGGAAAACAACTCTGATAGATACTCGTACAGGGACCCACCTAGTCTGGATCCGTTTACAGGTCTGGTTTCCGATAATTCTTTATGAAAAATCAGTGCTAATACGAGCGAGAACCCGTACACCCCGAATACTAGTCTCCAGTGTATGTAGGCTAGTGCTCCACCGACTGTAGGGATTATCATAGCTCCTAGAGATATGCTTCCGGTCAGATAGCCCATCATCTGTAGTTTCTTTTCTCCGGAGAATAGGTCGTCTATCATAGTCATAGCTACCGGTACCAGACCCGCTATACCTATTCCCTGGAAGAATCTAAGTATCAGCAAAGTTGAAAAGTTAGGAGCGAAGATTATGGTAAGACCCGCGATCCCGTCCAACAATAAACAGCTAATCCCCACCTTTCTGCGTCCAATGGAGTCGATGAAGTAGCCGATAACCGGCAGACCGATGGCTGCCGCTAGCGTATATATACTCAAAATAAGCCCTACTTGTTCTTCAGGGGCATCAAAAGCGGCCCCGATGGTCGGGAGACCGGGTGCTACAAGCCCTCCTCCCATGACACCGAATGCTCCCATGGTGAGTAAGATCGGCACAACGTATTTTGAGACGTTTCCCATATCAGTTTCCAATGTCGTCACTTCCAAAACCGATGGTTTCAACGGACAATAATCTAGATAAAAATAAAATTTCTGCCTCTATAGAAAGATTTATCAAAATCATGTCAGATTTAGATTAGGCATGCCAGGAATTGAGGTGATGTTTTGGCCCAAAAAAAAGTTATAGAGAAAAAGACACGGGGAAGGATAGCTGAAGTGATAAAAAAGCTCACTGAGATATTGGGTGAGGATAAAGTATCTACTGCCCGTACCGATCTTCTCTCATACAGCCACGATTACTGGCCCATATCACTTCACAACATGTTGAAAGACGAGTATCCATCCACACCTCATGCAGTCGTCTGGCCCGAGGGTAAAGAAGATGTTAAAGAGATCGTAAAATGTTGTTACAAAGGTAAAGTGCCTATATACCCTTATGGAGGGGGTTCGGGAGTTCTGGGGGCTACTGTACCTGAGGAGGGCGGTATAGTCGTCGATCTAAAAAGGATGAGATCCGTCAAAGTGTATGAGAAGGATCTTTTGGTCGAAGCCGGTAGTGGTCTTAACGGCTACTATCTCGAGGATCATCTGAACCATCAAGGTTATACGATGGGGAATATACCACAGTCATTATATCCCTCGACGATAGGTGGTTGGGTAGGAACCAAAGCACTGGGTCAGTTTTCAACGAAGTACGGAGGTATTGAAGACATGTTGAAGGGTATCGAGATCGTGGTTCCACCGGGAAACGTATTGAGTTTAAGGCCCTATCCAAGGACTTCCACAGGTCCAGACCTGAGGAAGTTGTTCGTAGGTTCAGAAGGAACTATGGGGATAATGACCAAAGGATGGTTCAAGATATGGCCTAAACCTGAGAAAAGGATCAAACTCTCCTTCGCTTCAGATACCCTGGAAGATTCGGTAGAGTCGGTGAGAAGGATAATGCGAAGAGGGGCCGAACCAGCCGTTATAAGGATATATGATAAGGTAGAAACTAAGCGACATTATTATAACTATGATGATATCTTTGGGAGAGTAGCGACGATCATGGTCATAGAAGGTGACGAGAAGATATCTGAAGCTGAAAAGAATATCGTGTTGGACGAGTTCAAAGGTAAAGAGATGGGGGAAGACCCTGTTGACCATTGGTTAGATACACGATTCGATGTAAGAGAGGCTGCTGAATTCGTCCCTATGGGAGTGGTCTTCGACACCATCGAAGTTGCTGTGACCTGGTCAAAAGCCATGAAACTTTATCGAGATGTTGTGAGATCTGTAAAACCACTGAAGGGGGTTTTGTTTGCCTCAGCACATGCCTCTCATTTTTATCCCCAGGGGATATGTTTTTATTTCA
>PULU01000005.1 GCA_003551065.1 Thermoplasmata archaeon
CCCAGTCGTTCCTGTCACTACCAGGATGAGATATTCTTCATCCGAGATGCTTGGAGATGTACCCATCTATAGATCTCCTTTGGTCTGTATGAATGGAGCACATGTTATCGGACCTGGATGGAATGATGAAATTCACAAAGAATGGTTCAAAAGGACTCACGATATTGATACAGCCAGGGCCATCAGTTCTTACACCGATGAAAAAGGTTACGAGATGACAACGATCTTTGGAGAAAAAAAGTTCTGGAAAACTAGAGACGGTCAAAGACCAGGGCCGCATCCATCAGATATCATCACACATCTGATCGAGAGGAATCAAGATGCTCTTGAGTTCGGAGCACCTATCAGTTTTATGATGCATGATGATCGAAACGGTAAAGAGGGTTTAAGAGATATCGAGAACTTCGCAAAGGTGAATTTCAAGAACAACGTTACGGTCCATAGACACCACAGGATGGGAGATTGGGTAGCACTCACCATATATCCACCACGAACGAACAAATTGAACGGCCTAAAGATTGTGTGTAAAAAGATGAATATTTCTTTGGATGATGTCCTAGCTATAGGTGATGATCTAGTTGATAAAGAGATGATCGAAGCTTCCGGTATAGGCGTGGCTATGGGAGATTCTGCAGATGAAGTTAGATCTGTTGCAGACGATTTAGCACCTTCTTGTACTGAACATGGTTTCTCTTGGACTATAAATAAGTATGTACTTTGATTCATCGAGAAGGGAAAGAGTTATTACAGGGGAAAAGATGGAATCATGGTTCTCATGAAATTAAGAGAAATCTATGATTTAGCTGTCGAAAAAGGTATGGAAGCGGATCCACGTGGTGAAGAAGAGATAAAAAAGATCTTGAAGAAAGCAAAAGATGAATACGGATCTCTAGAAGGGAGGGATAAAGAGGTCTTCGATGTGGAAAAGTTGACAAATCCTTATGGTGATTCGAGGATACTATATGGTGATGAAGATCTTGATGTCAGATCTGTTATGATCGGAGTCAACATAGATACTGGAGAGATAGTACTTGCAGATAGGTTGAATGAAAAAGGAAAAAATGTCGATCTCGTGATAGGACATCATCCAAGAGGAAAAGGAGTATCTGGCCTCCATGATGTGATGCATCTACAGAAAGATGTACTCGTAGATTGGGGTGTTCCAATTGTAATAGCCGATTCTCTGATGGATGAGAGGATAAAAGAAGTAGAAAGAAAAGTGAAAGGTAGTAATTACAACCAGAGTTTGGACGCTGCTAAACTGCTCGATATACCTCTGATGAGTCTTCACACACCTACGGATAATTTGGTAGCTGATTACTTGACAGAGAAGATCGATGAAGCCGAATTCGAAACGGTAGGAGATGTGATCGAACTGCTTCAAGGCATTCCAGAATATCATGAATCTAGAAAGTACGGTGACGGACCGACGATATTGGTGGGAAACAAAGATAGAAGACCCGGTAAAGTAGTAGTAGAGATGACTGGAGGGACTCAAGGGTCTAAAAAATCCTATGAAAAGTTGGCAAATGCAGGTGTTGGTACCATTATAGGTATGCATCTGAGTGAGAAGCATAGAAAAGAGGTTCAAGATAATCATCTCAATTACATAATCGCCGGGCATATGGCCAGCGATTCTATAGGTATTAACCTGTTTGCAGACTTGCTAGAGAAAGAAGGTATAGATATAATTCCCTGTAGCGGATTCGTACGTCATTCCCGTATCGATTAATTTTACGCTCAATGATAGAAGTAAGAGATCTTAGGAAATATTACGGTTCGTATGAAGCTTTGAAAAAGATCAGTTTCCGAGTTGAAAAAGGGAAAGTTTATTCCCTGCTCGGTTCAAACGGTGCAGGTAAAACAACCATCATCAAGATAATCACTGGTCTGTTGAAGGCTGATTCGGGTACCGTTTTCATCGATGGTAATCGATCAGATTCAGACAAAAGTATCAAGAGTAGATTCGGATATATGCCCGAGCAGCCTGATCTCTATGATCGTTTAACAGGTAGAGAATTCCTGTGTATGAACGGTCGTTTACATAAGGTCGAAGAAAAAATATTGGATAAAAAAATAAATCGGTTGTCTGGAGAACTCAATCTCTCTGAAGCCCTAGATTCCGAGATGGGTTCATATTCTAAAGGTATGAAACAAAAGATATTGTTCATAAACTCAGTTCTACACGACCCTCCAAATCTAATTCTCGACGAGCCTACCGGTGGACTTGATCCACGTTACACAGCATATCTTAAAAACCAAATTATAGACCTGGCTGACCAAGGGAAGACCGTTCTACTGAGTACACACATAACATCCGTAGCTTCTGCGGTTTCCGATGAGGTTGCTGTAATAAACGGAGGCAGTATTATTGCAAAAGGAACCCCCCAACAGCTCATGGATGAAAAAAGTGTTCATAGCCTGGAAGAAGTATTCATAGAAGTGGTGAAGGATGGATAAAACGGTTTTAGAACTATTTTCTTATGATATATTACAATCTTACAGAGCTACCAAGGAGAAGATCATAGAACATCCCATCATGACGATATGGTTCATACTACTACTTTTCACGGGTTTTGCCATGGTTTTATTCCTTATAGAATTCGCCTCGACACTGGATGAACTATTCATAGAACCTAGTCGTGGGGATGTACTGTTCTCAATATTCTTCTTCCTTTTCGCAAAGAGTTCAGCTGAAACAGTTGACAATACCTTCCGAAATAATAGGCTCAAATTCCTCATCTCATCACCTATCTCTTCTAGAAAGGTGGTTTTCTCTAGATTACTTAAAGAGGTCTGGTATAATCTTTTACTCGTAGCAGTATCCATGGGAATCGTAACATCAGTCGTACATATCTTCAATATCCAGTTACCGATAGACACATATTTCCTTCCACATCTTTACATGCTTTCATTATTGGCCCCGATATCAGGCTTTTTCATAGCTATGCTTTCTCAGCAGAAGGATGTCAAGCGGAAAATAATAGGGATGATATTGTATGGGCAGACCATTCCTATCGTTTATTGGATCCTACGGACCATGGAAAGTAGTTTACATGTAAATCTAGCGATCTTTTCCATTTTCATCTTAACGTTGGTTTTGATCTTAGTTACCCATGATAATTTCCTTGACGCATGGATAAACGGCGTGACCGTTAAAACTGATTCTTCATTCAGATTCCATGAAGTTGGTGACTTCTTACCGAGCTTTATCAAAGAACCTATACGCAGAGTGGCGGAAAAAGAGATATTACAAAGATGGAGACGTAGGGAGAGTCCTGCATCAGTAGGTGTGATATTTTTCATATCTATTGGTTTGATTTTCATGTATTCAAGCTTCGGCCCAGATCCAGACCTTGGGATCGGATTAGATGAGTTTTTTTATCCGACCCTCATCGGTATGGCATTGTATCTAGGTATTGTAATACAGTTGGTCTTACCTTCTTTGACACTATTCAGCAGGGAAGGTAGAAAGATGTGGGCTATCAAAACCCTCCCCTTAGGAGCAGAAGATGTGATCTGGGGAAAGGTGATAGCCATAATATTCTTTTCATGGATAACCGTTCTATTGATAGCGATACCTCTTCCGATCATCCTAGGTTACTCGATCAATGTTATACTTTTTTCGATCATATCTGCGGTCATGATGATCTTATCCTTTACCGGAATAGGGACCTGGGCTTCTGTGAGATTTCCAAATTACGATGAAAGTAATGATGGAGCTCCAGATATCATCACGATGTATTCTATTTTGATGCTTTGCTTGATATCAACTTTCATGTTGATCAGTGTACCATTTACCTTATTTCAGATGGACAGGGTTCTGGGCATATTAACACTGATTTTATCTGCTGATCTCGCTCTATTGATTTTATATTTACTAGTGAAAAGAAGTGCGTTATTGTACGATGAGATACAGTTAGACATGTAGGGTTTAAATATGATATACTCGATGTTTATACATGAAAATATTATTAGCTATAACTGGTGCGTCAGGGGTAATATATGGAGAGAAAGTACTAAAGGAATTAGCTAAGACCAGGGGTGTTAGAGTCGAATTGGTGATCTCCCCTTCTGGAAAGGAATTGATAGAGGAAGAGATCGACACCTCCGTTGATGAACTCTTATCTATAGCGGATCAGACCTTTGACCCATCGGATATGGCCGCACCTCCTTCATCGGGAAGTTCTCTTTACGATGCTATGGTCATCGTTCCATGTTCGATGTCAACCCTCTCTAAGATATCGTGTGGGATCGCAGATAATCTGATCACCCGTAGTGCATCCGTGATCTTGAAAGAAAAGAGGCAACTGATACTAGTACCTAGAGAAACACCTCTCTCTACTATCTCCTTAAAAAATATGTACAATCTCTCCCAAGACGGAGTGGTGATACTACCAGCAGCACCAGGTTTCTACAGTGAACAAGACGAAGTAAAAGATCTAGTAAACTTTATCGCGGGTAAAGTACTCGATAGTCTAGGGATCAAGAACGATCTATACAAGAGATGGCTGCCTTAGTAGGTCTTCTTTTCTTTGGGTATCAAGTCTTCTGTATTATCGAAGCTTTTATTCAAAGTCGTTATCTGATTGGTTGAAAATGCATCTGGATTCACAGAAACTAACAAAGTGATCGCATTCATCGACGTTATGTCTGCTACCTTTTTTACGAATTTGACTACTTCCGAGAAATTGTTCTCAATCATAAGATACTCTAGACCCTCGATAAGAAGTACAGCTCTATCATTATTTTCTGCAAACTTCGATATTGTCCTGACTATCTCAAATTCCATACGGTTCGGATCTAATGTATCATGTTCTTCGGAATCGGATCCTGAAATCCATTTTATCTCCTGGTCGTAAAGACCTTGTTTTTCTTTTACCTTTGAAGGTAGCGTCGTAGTTATGATCAAACCATTTAGTCCGTCCCCGATAAATTGTTTGTAGATCGAGTAAGTATTGTCTGATTCCTCATCTAATAAAAGATAGTTGTACCCTTCTTTAAGTTGTCTCTGAGGTTCCCTACATACCGGACAATCAACCGTCAAAAGATTTCTTCTCTTTGGGACCGTAAATACTTCTCCACATCTCTCACATCTTATCTTTTTAACATCTTTATTCGAATTCTTTTCAGTCTTCTTCCTGGTTTTTCTCTTTTTTTTGGGGGGATCTTTAACATCGTCAGGGATGGCAGCTTTCTTCCTAGCATAGACATTTTTAGATAAAACAACACTAGCGACCATCAATGCTGGTGCTAAAACAATGAGATATATACCCTTTACAAAAAAAGGTCCGAGTACTGGGAAGAAATATAGGACTAAAAGAGCGATCACGATTAATTTTGTTAAGATATGTAAAAACCTAGCTTTTTCCGCCTTGTCTTTAGATCCCTTCGGGAATTCTGACCTATAATCTTTATAATATTTTTTAGGCATCCCGGCTATAAAATAGGAAAAAACTGCGACTATAACGAAGAGTATCTGGGGATTCATAAGTATATCGAATTCTACCCAACTTATCCTTTCATCGGGTACATTTCCAGCGGAAAAACTATTAGAATAGTAAAGGACCTCTCCTGCAGGTGTTCGGAACAAGTATAGAGAGCCCTGCTGATCTGGATCGTAGAAATTGTTTGTACCCACTACAAATGACCAGTGTGTCGTCTCTGATTCTCCTTCCCATATAGGCGAATAAGCGTAAACGACCGATACTTCATCATTTTGATCGATACTATCTTCTTCTATCGTAACCGTTCCTTCGTTCTGGTCTATGCTGTAATTATAAGGGTGCATCGGTATATCGTTACGAAGGACTACTCCATAATTGCCATCCTCATCACTTAGTAGATTATCATGTTCTATAACGAATTCAGTTTGTAGTGATCCTTCAGCCTCTGTTTCTAGTTCCTGTCTTATGGGTATGATCAAGGATTCAAAAACAGCTCCTAAAACCTCAGTTTCCGACATCTTCAGATCGAAGGGACCACCTCTACCGGGGGACTCGTGGAATCGGATGGTGAAATCTATCTTTATCTGGCC
>PULU01000117.1 GCA_003551065.1 Thermoplasmata archaeon
CCCTGATCGGGCGTGCCTAATTTTTTTATATACACCAGAAATTTTCTCTCAATGTTTTGAACTTCTTAGGATCCACACAATCGATTTCTCTTAACTCTTCGATATCGAAAAAAGGACGATTCTTAACTAACTTTTGATATAGATCCTTATCAAAACCAGTCAGGTCTATAAAGACTTCTTTGCTTACTAGATTTATCTCTCGCTTTAACTCTTCATATTTTGGCTCTCCGTTCCATACCTCTCCATCTTCTATGGCTTTTTCATGGGCTTTTCTAACTCCATATCCCTCTGCTCTGTACTTGATCTCCTGTAACTCGTGATGCAGTATATATTTTTCAAAGGGTTTCAACTTCTTTGATATCCAGATCTCATTTAGTGAGATATCGAATTTATCAGCTATAGGAGGGGCTATCTCGTTTCCATGGTATTCTACCCGATAAAATGCCATGTAGGTGGCTATCTCTTCATGAGGCTTATAGATAAGTTCATAACCTAATCTTTCCAATTCTCTCTTTGGCTGTGGCTTTTCATCCATCATCTTCACCTGCTGTTCTGATGGTGATTTTCATCTAGATAGTGTCATATTTACTTGTCGGGAAAATTTGATATATTTTAGTTTATTGATTTTCTTAAGTGTTCACATGACACCACAGGAAATGAAGATCAGGAAATTCGAAGAATTTGACTACCCGGATATAGTGAGATTGGAGGAGGAAGTTTATCCTGACAAAAAGGAGAGTTTAGAGTCTTTTCGATTCGGAGATAAAAACAGAGCAGATAAATGCAAGCATCAAAGATATATGGTTGAAAAAAATTCAGATGTGATAGGCCACGGATTGTATACACAGTGGGAAGTGAGTTATGATCCTCAAAAGTTCTTCGTCTACGGATTGATACATCCAGATCACCAGGGTAATGGATACGGAACCGAGTTATATCAACATATCCTCAGAGAATTGAAAAAGTTCGATCCGATCGAGATCCAGGCGCACGTAAGAGAGGATAAACAGAAAGGCATCGAATTTCTCAAAAAGCGAGGTTTCGAAGAAGTCATGCGGATGTGGGAAGCGGAATTAGAGGTAAAGGACTTTGATTTTGAAGAATATGAGGGGTTAGAAGAAAAAATCAATAATGAAGGGATAAAACTGACTTCGCTAGCGAAAATAGAGATCGATGATAACGCTAAAAGGAAATTGTACGAGCTGCACGATGAGATCATGGAAGATGTTCCATTACCTCATGAATACACCTCACAAGATTACCATCGATTCATAGAAAGAACATTCAACCATCCAGATTTCTTCCCAGAAGGTTATATTTTAGCACTGAAGGATGATGAATTCAACGGTATGAGCAGTCACTGGGAAAATGAAAAAGAAAATGCGTTGTTCACTGGATTGACCGGTGTGAGAAGAGAATATCGAGGTAAAGGTATAGCCACAGCTATGAAGGTGAAGGGAATAAAAATAGCTGAGGAAAAAGGGTTCGATAAGATAAAAACGATGAATGAAACCGGAAACAAAGATATCCTCTATATCAATGACAAGTTGGGGTTTGAGAAAAAACCAGGTTGGATAGATTTTAAAAAGAAGTTAGATGGGGAAGAAAAAATTTGTTAGGCATCTTTTTATCTTTACCCTTAGTTTTCGTCTGTCTAGATAAGAGTCACGTATATGACTGAAGAAACCAACAAGATCATACCTCCAACCCGTAACGCTATATCGAGGCTGAATAGATCGCTGATCAACCCAAAGATGAAGAAACTAACCAAACTCCAGTAATATTTATGATGAGTGAATCCACGCTGTCCATGGTAATTCTTATGCTAGAAGGGATAGCTGCGATCATGCCAAACCAATATACCTCGAACCCCATCTCTGTGGTTAGATATGGCTGCTAGACATCATAGAGAACTGTGAAGGCTAAGTAAAAAACCATCACACTTACAAATAAAATGAAGACTATCTTACTTTTCTTTATCAGTCTATCCTTCACTGGGAAAGTCTTTTGATCCAGACTTTCAAAAATGGGTCCACGATCTCCCCTTCGAAAATTATCCCTTTGCGCTCTAGGCTTTTTAGACTCCTCTGAACATGAGAAGCACTCTTTAGTTCGTGTTCTTCTATCGTCTCATGCGAGTAGATATTTTTATCCTCGGCGAGGGCTTTCAGCGTTCTTCTTTGGACCGCACTTCTGATGCTTTCCCAGATCTCTTCGATATAGATATCGTTCTCGATCATCACCCGAAGGATCTCTTGAACCGAGACCTTTTCATCATTAGATCGTTTTCTGTTCCAGAACTCAAAACAGAGTTGTTTGGTCCGCATGGGATGACCTTCTGTGATATCGAATATCTCTTCAACCATCTCCTTTTCTATTTGGACACCTGTTTCCTGAAAATTCTCGACGACGTATTCTTTGAAATCCTTAATAGGTATCTTATCTAGTTTCATAACTTTCGTAGATTTGAAGAATGGTTTATCCCCGCTCTCAAACATCTCTTTTAACATGTTGACCTGAGATCCACTGAATATGTAGGTAACTCTCTCCTGTTCTTGGATCACCGACCTTAGAATCCTCTGGAGATAGTCACCGTTCAAAGTGTTGATACGTTGAAATTCGTCCATCGCTATTACTATATCCATTTCTTTCTTCTCAGCTACTTTCTGAGGGTATAGAAGTGTCTTCTCTATATCATTTTCTTCTTCCACCATCTTCACTGAAACGGTTAACCCTCCATCTTCTGTAGGAGTGAAAGTAGGCCTCAATGATAGTAGGGTCTCTTTTAAAAAAGAGAAACCTTTCTCTGCGGAAGAGTACGCGTTCTCGGTGATAGAGCTTATGATATGATCCGCTAGATCAGAAACACTATTCACTCTGTTGAAATCGATATAAGCGGTGATCCTCTCCTTCTCCAAACCTTCCAACGATTCTTTTATCAAACTGGACTTACCATACCTTCTTGGGGAGTAGATCGTCAAGTTCTGTCCGCTCTTTACAGTTTGGATGATCTCTTTCAGTTCCTTTTCTCTGTTTACGAAATCTTCTCCCCTGGCTAAAAGCCTGTATTCGAATGGATTGTTGGGCATATCCTTACACCCCTTTATGTTATACATATGCGTATAATACAATAATGTATAAGTAGTTTTTGGTAATTAGCTCGATTATAGGAAAGTAGATCCACTATTATCCGTTATTTTTGGTCTACTCAGTCTATCCGTTTGACCATGAAAAGGCACGGATTATCTTCGTCCCACAGTTCCTTGAACTCTTCCAAAGGGGTGAAGCCCACAGTCCTGTAAAACCCTCTTGTTCTATCGTAGGGGGCATCGTTTTCCCGAGAGGGACCTAATGTTTTGACCGTCAGATATTCCTTTCCTCGGTCAGAAAGGTATTCTTCTACATTTTCTATCAATTTTCTAACTATATCTTCCCCGTGCAGCTCTTCCACCAACCCCATCACATAGATCTCCGAAGTGAATTCATTATGATCTTTCAGGAAAACAAATCCCACGGGTATGTCTCCCACGTTAGCAGATAAAAAATATTTGTCTCTGACTCCTTCTATAAACGCTTTTACAGCTTCTTCTATCCCAAAATATTCAGGTAGCGATCTCAAAACATTTTCACATATCTCGCTCTTCACACTCCCTTCAGATACTTCCGTGATTTTCACAAAATGTTCGAATATATCGTCCTCTACTTTTTCGTGCCTCTCCTCACACTTCCCTATCCATTTTTCTTGGAATTGGTTCTCAGTTATCACCCTTCCTTCCAGATCCGATATCTCTTCGATCCCTTCTTTTTCACACCAGTCTAAACATATCAGATAGTCCAACCAATCTAGATCGTCATCATCTCTATAGACCTTGATTTTTTCTCTCCCTTCTTTCATCAGCTTGAACGCTCTGTGATGACCATCCAGGAAGAACAGCCTATCTCCTATCTCTCGAATAGGTAAAGGCTCGAACTCATCATCTAACTCCTCTAAGCTTTCCAACCTCTCTCTGCTAAGGTACAGCTCGCTCGGTTGTATTTTTCTTAGTTGAAGTTCTTCAGTTCTACAAGCCATGAGCAGATGATGATTATTTTCCTGATATAAATATTCGCTTTTTTACACTTCTCAAAAAGATTATTTATCTCTTGGCTATATTATTCTCCAGTTGGTCAAGATACTCGAAGAAAATAAAAAACATCATATTGAAAGATCTTACTACTATAGTATTGTTTTATACCAATATATGGATGAAACACCACTGAAATTCTTCAGTGAGCGAACCTCGATAAGAAAGTTCAAGGAAACCTACGAAGAAGGCCATAAATTAGAAAAGAGTATCGAGGGACATCTTATGTATTAATTCAGTATGTTCACTATCTCCGAATAAGTGTATATCGATCAAATATCCTTCTTCCGTTTTTAGAATGTTTTCGATCAGTCCCTCTTTATCCCATATCTTACTCTCGATCATCTTTCCACTCAAATCAGTTTTGAACAATGATGGGTGTATAGTATCGTTTTTTCTTACGAATCCACCGATCAACAAATTAGCTTCTTCAACCAAAATATATGTGATTCTACCATCCTTGTAAGTCCTTTTAAAATCAATTTCGTTATTTTCGTTCAACCTCAGCAAGTATTGTTTACCTTCTTCATCTCCTCCTAAAAACATGCCTTCATCTGCTTCTTCGGATAAGAGTACATAGCCTGTTGTTATCGATTCTTTATCCATGACTTCCAAATCTTCATCGAAGTCGTATCTGTAGATCCTATATCCATCACCATCTTTCAAGCTGCATAATAATGAGATACCGTTAGAGTTATGAGAAAGATCAATTGGCATACCACCTTTAAAATCACCGATAACGTTCTTGCACAGGATGTTAAATTCCTCGTCCAACTTCATTACAAAAATAGAACTATCCTTTGCTTTCTTTTTTGTAATCCCAGTTAGAAAGATATCATCTTCCAACAAGTTCAATGAATAACAGCAATCATTGCTGTTGATATCTATCGCTCTGTCTCTTACTTTATCTCCTGATCCATTGACCTCTAATAGGTAAGCTTTCCAATCTTCTCCCCCTTCGGGACCTGCGATTCCATCTGAACATCCACCTATGAGAAAATTGTCATTTTTGCTAACGATACAATGGCCTTCATAATCCTTTGAATCTGAGTTAAAGCCTTTTCTTGTGATAATATTTCCATCTCTATCTATCTTCATGAAAACAAGTTGATAAGGGTCAGTAAGCTCAGTTCCTGTTAGTATGAAATCTTCTTCCTCCAATATAGAAGTGATTACCGTGTCTTTAAGATATCTTCTCATGCGATTTTTCATATATTTTTGCTATAAATAATTTCTTACTTTTTGAGAGGTGATATTATCGGCTGCGTTCATCCGGGAACCCCTTGAGTAGCTCAGTTTCACCGGCGGTCATCTTTATCGTTATTATTATTTCGTTATTTATTCGTTCTGAAGGAAAACAAAGGTGACTGGTTATTTATCCCATACTAAATCATCACACGTGAAACTCATCTTAAGATATTTTACAACAAACTCTCCCATTTCACCTCATCCACATCCTCAAAATCATCGTCGTCAGATACAACAGTATGGATCCCGTTCCGTAGCGCTACAGATAGATGGACCGCATCCCGAGGTTTTAAACTCCCGTATCGTTTCTGATAATTGATCATCCTCACACCGTCTTCCGTTTTCACATCTAATAATTTTAGGTGCGGCATCTCAAGGATCCTCTCGCCTTCAGCTAGAGCCTTTTTTCTGTAGCCCTCTCGTGAAATCACCCAAACGACTTCGTCTAAAGTAAGGACTGAGGTAGCTGCCTCTATTTTACCTTTCACTATCTTTCTCTACCATTCCTCTTCCTTTTTTGGCCTTTTACCCTCATACAGGGCCGGAAGGATGAAGATATTGCTGTCGAGATAATACACTTCAATCACCCAACTGGCTGTAGTATTTCTTGTCCCAACCGATCTCTTTTGGTTCCTCCTTTTTTTCTATCTCAGATAAATAATTTTCCAGGATCTCTTCTCCCTTTTTTGCCTCTATGATAATATTATCACCTTCGATTAACGTCTCCCTAGGAAATCACTCTTTTTATTTCCTCAAAGATATCTTGAAAATCATCCAACCCTTCCTTTATATCACTATATGCGATCTCATCGTCTAGAGGACCATAACGATGAACTAAAAGGTTTCTGAAACCCTTCATATCTTGTATTTTTTCGATAATATCTTTATCCAACACTCCTGCTTTCCCAAGTTCGTTCAGCATGGATTCGTCACTTTCTGGAACTTTGAGGTCCTCTTCTTTCATTATGATGGCGCATATATCCAAGATATTCTGTATCGAAAATTCGATGTTCTTGTATATACCGTCTCGTTCGAGTCTGCTCATCTCGATGAATTTTTCAAAGGTTTCGGGAAAATTTTCTTCGACTAATTTTACGCTGTCTTTGGTTTCAGATAACTTATTCAAAATCCTATCTTTCATAATTTAGCACCTTCCATACCTGTTTTTCCGTAAAGGATGTACTTGTATCGAGGTTCGAAATCATCGTACTCTTTGATGGTTTTGCGAGCTATATCGTGGACAAAACCTTTATCTTCAGCGTATAGCAATTCACCTTTGAAAACTTCCTTTTGAACATATAAAGGTAAAAGCTGGAACATCTGCACATCGTATATATCGGGAAAAGATCCACTTATCCGAAAAAGGGTTCTGTAAAGCTCTTTTTTATCATCTATATCATAGTAGAGACAAATATCTATATCTGACCGTTCTGTAGTTTCACCTGACACATAAGACCCGTAAAGATAAACGAATCTCAATTCATCAAAATGTGGACAGTCACGGAGTCTGTCCAATATTTTATCTAAATCGATATTTCCTTTTCCCATGATATTATGATATCAGTTCAATAACATTAAATATTTTTGGATGTTGTTATTTTACTTTTTCACTTACCTGATTTAAAAATTTGTGCTAACTATTTTCCTTTATCATTTCAACAGAGTTTCTGAGTTCATCCCATCCATTCTCTTTCAACTTCAGAAGTTTCATCGAAATCAGCATCTTCCGATACTATTGTATAAATACCGTGATTAACCGCTGTACTGATGTGGATGGCATCTCTTGGATCGAAATTCTCTCGTTTTATCAATTGATGTGCTTTCCAGATGACCTCGCTGTCCACTTCATAGAACCTTAAATTAGGCATGGTCAACAAAGTTTCGGTAACTTCTAAAGCGTCTTCCTTGGATAACACTTTATCTATTTTCCAGAAGACCTCATCGTAGGTCAGATAAGATGTCCCGGCTTTTTCTTCACCGTTCTCGATTTTTTCTAATAAAGACCGGCACCATTCCCCTTTATCACCCTCGCTCATAGCTGCGTAGATCAATACGTTAGAATCTAGATATTTCATCCCATCCTCTCCTTCATCCTTTCATCGTAATCCTTGTCTGAATCGACCTCTACTTCACCTGTTCGCTGAGCGATCTTCTTCAATTTTTCAACTGAACCCTTTTCAGCCCGCTTTATTATTAATTTATCTCCATCCGACTCAAATATGACTTTGTCTCCCGGCTTTATATTGAAGTTTTTCCTAAAGACCGAAGGGATCACCACTTGGCCTTTAGAACCGACATTCATTTCTACTTCTATCATCACGTAATACTAAAGTATAACTCCTATTTATACATTATTACTATTGAGTGTATACTTTGAATTCAAACCGTTTTCTCAAGGGTGTTTGTTAAAAGAATTTGTTTGAATCTCAATAGCTTTTTTCTCGTTATCCTAGAGTGAATCTAGATACTTTTTAACGTCTAGATTAAGTAAAACATAATAACTAAGTTAACGCATTACCTTCAAGTTCAAACGTAGATATCACTTGCAAGCCACAGCTATCAGTCTCTCTGCATCCCCTCCATAATCTGATCTTTCTAGGTCGCCATAGATATCTATTTTCGTGAACCCAGCTTTTCCCAGTATTTCCTTCAATTCTTGAGAGGAATATATCTTGATATAAAAAGTGCCTTCGTGGACCTGATCATCTTTGATCAATGTCCATCTATTTTCTAGCAGATCCCAGTCACCTTTGATATACCGTTCTTCGATGAAGTAACCATCATCCAGTCTTCCCTCGGCTTTTTGGGTAAACTCTCTAGCCATGACTTTTTTACCCATCACATCTATCAAGAACTTTCCACTACTTTTCAAAGAGCTGTGAACGTTCTCGATGACTTTAAGATTATCTTTTTCATCGATGAAATAGCCGAATGAAGAGAAGAAATTTATAGCTGCATCATAGGTATTTTCTCTTCTGAAATCTCTCATATCACTTTTTACAAATTCAACGTCTAAGCCCTCTTTCTTCGCCTTCTTCTCACCCCCCTCGATATATCTCTCTGTTAGATCTACCCCCGTAACCTCGTACCCTCTTCTAGCGAATTCTAAAGTATGTCTTCCTACTCCGCAGCAGAGATCTAGTATCTTATCCCCTACATTCAGATCAAGTATCTCTAGGATCTTGTCAACCTGTTCAGAGGTGCTCCTCATCCTATCCTTGTGGAATAGTACGGAACGAAAGTCTTCCCAGAATTTTTGATCTTCAAACCAGCCTTCTTCCATATTTTTTCAGTCCATTGCGTCAATCAATTTATGTTACAGGAGATACATAGCTATTGAATAAAGTCTTTCACTATCTTCACCACCAGATAGATAATGATTATCAATAGTCTCCTTATCCATATCACTCCTATTTTGAATAATCTGATATATATGTTTTCTACTTAAGTGATATCTTATCACCATTTTTAATCAGGTAACTGCACACGTAATATGATTTTCAACCAATTAACCTCTACCTAAAGGGCGAAATATTTATAGAAAACTTCCTTGGTCTTTAAATGATGGATTTAGAAAGATTCCTCGATGAGAACGTCAAGCCTGCAGCCGGCTGTACTGAACCCGTTGCTATCGGTTATGCTGTATCCTTAGCATACAACTCGATATTCGGTAATCTACCCGATGATCCTTGCAAAGATGTACCTATGCCAGATCCGGATTCCCTCAAAGAAGTCCGATTACAAGTTGGGAAGGGTGTCTACAAGAACGCATTTTCTATGGCAGTACCAGGTACGAACGGCAAGAAAGGGATAGAGTTAGCAGCAGCCTTGGGCATGTATCTAGATCCCAAAAAAGAACTAGAACTCTTTGAAGATGTAGATGAAGATGTCTTAAACAGAGCTATGAATATAGTGGATCAAAATAAGATAAAGATCACCGATGTCAAAGACAAGGCTGAATTCGATATCAGTGTGGTTATGGTATATATCTTAGAAGGGGACAAAACATCTTCTTCAGTCAGACTTGAGAAGTTCCACGACCATATCTCATCGATAGAAGTAGATGGGAGGATATTATACAGGGATGAAAAGATTCGAGAAAAAGATAGCACTATCATATTACCTGATAGCATAGATGAGGTCCTCCAAATTGCAAAAAGCATAGACGATGGATTAGTGAACAGGTTGTACAAAGGCATACAGATGAACACAGCAAGAGCTAAAGATGGTCTTAACGGTGAATACGGCATAGGGGTAGGAAGAAAGTTAAATGAGATGATAAAAAACGGTGAACTTTCTGATGACTTGATCAACAAAATCAAGATGATGACTGCAGCTGCAGCCGATGCAAGGATGGGAGGCATCGAAAAACCAGTCATGAGCACATCAGGTTCAGGTAACCAAGGGATCACAGCACTGGTCCCATTAGGAGTGGTCGGAAAAGAAAAAGATATCAGCAAGAGAAGGATCGCTGAAGGAGCTATGCTCGCTCATCTAGTCACTAAATACTCAACTGAGAGATCTAGTTATCTCTCTGCTTTATGTGGATGTTCTGTAAAAGCCGGCATGGGCGTTACTGCAGGTATCACATACGTTTTAGGGGGAGGTTCTGAGGAGATAAAGAATTCCATCGATCTATTAGCAGGTAATGTAACCGGTATGATATGTGATGGTGCTAAGGAGGGCTGTGCACTCAAGATATCTACAGCGGCTGGAGAAAGTCTAGAGAGTAGTCTCATGGCCCTTAAAGGACTGAATGTACCTGAAGATAACGGTATCGTAGGTGATACAGCAGAGGAAACATTAGAAAACATAGGTAAGATATCCGACGAGATGGCAACCATAGATCTAAAGATCATAGATATTTTAGAGAGTAAAATTGAACAATAAACCTAATAACCTATCACTAAATTCATTTTTACATGAAATCTACATCTATTAATCCAGAGTTCGGAGAGATCATCGATACTTTTAGGAGTAAAAAAAATGATATCTTCAAAATCAGGAAGGATGATGACATATATATTCTAAAAAAGTACGATACTGAATTTTTTAAAAATTTCAAAAATGAATTCAATACATTGAATGAATGTAGAAATAGAGGTATCAAAGTACCTAAAATATTAGGGCATAATAGAGAAATCTTACTTTTAGAGTACTTACCAGGCCATGATTGTAAGAAACTTTTTCTCGAGAGTAAAAATAAAAATACTAAAAAACATATATTATCAGGAATAGCGGAATGGCTCTCTAATTTTCATTCAGCTTTTAAATTTGAAAAACGTAAAGGAGATTGTATCTTAACCAATTTTATATATTCTGATGATGAAGTATATGGTATCGACTTTGAGGAATCAATTGAAGGGGACTATCTAAGAGATATCGGTGACTTAGGCACTTCTATTCTACGTTTAAAACCCTCTTTTACTGAAGAAAGGTTCTCGATGGTTGATCACTTCATAACTCAGTACTTTTCATACACATCTAGAGAAAAAGTCGATCTAACTGAAAAAATTGTTGAATCACTAGAACATTATTCAAAGTACAGCAGCCATGGAAAGGTCATGAAAGAATGGGCAGAAATGATCCTAAGGAACGGTCTATCCAATATACAAGAATACAGAATAAGAAAACAGAGAGAGTGAGCAATGAATCCCATAGAGTGAATTTGATCGGGTGCAAAAATGTTTTTTTGTCGTACATTCCGAAACCTCTACCTTCCATAGAAGACGCTAAAGTGTTTACCTTCGACATCGCCGAGTATAGCAGAGGCATAGTCGTGTATCTCACGGAACGGATCAATCCCCTCACATTCTTATCGATCTTCAATCCTCTGATCTTCTGGGCTTGCTGCACGTTAGACAGTTCGAACTGGAATATGGGTGCGAATCTCATAGCGATTATGAGTAAAAAACTGTATCGATAGGGGACGCCCAGATTGGATAGAGCAGACGAGAGGTTTCTAGGCTCAGTTGTACCGACGAAGATCCAAGACATCGTGATCAGGGAAAAGAATCTCCCTGAGATCAGAATACCGTTTTCTACGGCTCCTAAGGTTACTTTGAATAACCGTAAGTCCAGCAAAACCTCACCTTCTGGAACAAATATGATCTGCGCTAAAAAAATGGCTATAACCAAGAATGTGATTCCTCTACCAAAACGACCTTTGACCTCGTAAAATATCTTCAGCAGCACCAATAATAAAACGAAAGAAATCAACATAAGAACTGAATCGATGAGAAAAACCATCACGGCGCCTAGAACCAGCGCAATGAGTTTGACCACGGGATTTATCCTATCTTCCATCTTCACCACTTACACTTTTCAGATTATCTGGTTCTCCATCGTAAACGATCTCACCCTCTTTTAGAACTAAAGCTCTTGTACAGAATTTTTTAGCAAATTCTAAATTGTGAGTAACAACAATCAATGTTTTACCCTTTTTCCATAGGTCATCCAATATATCCGCTATCATCAATGCATTTTGATGGTCCTGTCCAGAGAACGGCTCATCTATCACTATAAGTTCTGGATTATGAGGCGATGATGAATAGATATTCAACCTTCTCTTTTGACCGAAGCTCAGGGTGTGTGGATGAGTTTTTCCATCTAAGTTTTCTTCAGTGGTTATCTTTTTCAGCCATTTCTTAGCCTTAGCTCCTCCTTTAGAGAAGTTTTTAGTAGCGAACTTGATCTCCTCTTCTAAAGAGTTCTCGAATATCTGGTGATTTGGATTCTGGAAAACATATCCTATCCTCTTCCCTAGTTCATAAGGCTGTACTTTATTGGATCTGTCCATGACCCGATCAAATATCTTGATCTTTCCTTCATGGACTTCCGATAGAGCTGATATGAGTTTTACTAGAGTGGTTTTGCCTGACCCGTTCCTACCCATCAAAGCGATTATCTCCCCCTTTCTAACTTTTAAATCTATATCCTTGAGTATTTTTTTACCAGCTAAAGTATGATCCATATTTTTAATTTTCAGTAACGTTTCACCATCCTTCACACCCTCTCGAGAGTACTCAGGATAAGAGTAATCCATTATGGAATTTTTTTGCTCTAGATCTTGAAAATCTCTGATATCTCTGGTCAATTCTCCATCCTCTAGTTTCAGTACCCGGTCGATCTGTTCTACCAAGTTGCCTATTCGATGTTCGGCCAGGATTATGGTCAGATCATGACTTTTCCTACGTACGTTTTCTATAGCGTTTAGAACCTCGTTCATAGATATAGGGTCAAGGTTGGAAGTGGGTTCGTCCAGTATCAAAACCCTCGGATTCAAAACCAGCATAGAAGCGATGGCTATCTTCTGTTTCTCACCACCAGAAAGAGTACGTAACTCTCGATATCTTAGTTCACTGCAGTTAAGATCCCTTAAAGTCGTTTCTATCCTTTTATCTATCTTCCTCCTAGATAAACATCTGTTTTCTAATCCAAAAGCTATCTCATCCTCTACAGTTTCTGTGCAGAACTGTGTTTCTGGATCCTGATGAACCATGGTTATGTGTCTTGAGAGCTGGAGTGGCTCTAGGTTCTTTTTTCCGTGAAATATGATGGACCCTTTTAAATCAGCAGGTATTATCTGAGGTATGAAACCACAGATACAGTTCATGAGAGTGGATTTTCCAGATGCACTTTCCCCAGCAAGCCAAACAAACTCTCCCTGTTTCAACGAAAAGGAAATATTTTGTATCGAAGGTTTGTCTTTGCTGGGGTATGTCACAGACAGTCCCTGAACTTCTAACATGATTCCACTAAGAAACTTCTATCCTACTTATATCTCTTACCCAATCTGAGCCGTCGTAACCTTCTTTTCTTGAATCCACCACTATCCTATATTCACCATCATCAAAAGAGATGATAACTTCATCGTCGTTCACCACACTCTCTAGATCGAATTCCCGGTCATAACCATCTGTGGCTATAACTCTTACCTTAGTGGCTCCATCACGAGGTTCTGCATGACTTAAGATCACGTTCAGAGGTATACCTGTATAATTTCTAGGTGGTTCGTAAGTCACCGATCCTTCGAGTTCCGCAAATACAACTACCTCTTGATCTTGAAAATCATCATATACGAACTCATATTCGTTATCCACTTCACCAATTATGCTTATAGACTCTGAACCAGGTGGTTCGTAAACGTTATGAAAATAATACACTCCTCCGACTGTGAAAGAGATAAGAAATATCACAGTAACGATCACACTACCGTATCTGATGTAAACTGGCTTATCCGTATCTTTCTTTTCACTTCTAGAACTGTATATGAGCCCCCCTTGTTCCAAAGAATCCATCATCTGAAGACTGACATAGCCTCCAAATATGATGCCAGAGGCAAAAGCTAACATACCTAGCATAGATATCAAAACTATCGGGACTCCCGCAAAAAAGAAGACTTGAAAGATAAATACGTTAGATGCCGCAGAGATACCACCTGCAAAACAGTATGGCATCAATCCTCTATTCTCTTTAGTAGAATCTTTGAAAAGA
Source organism: Thermoplasmata archaeon (assembly GCA_003551065.1). Taxonomy (GTDB): domain Archaea; phylum Thermoplasmatota; class Thermoplasmata; order Halarchaeoplasmatales; family Halarchaeoplasmataceae; genus Saliniplasma. Next base: position 13,869 of record PULU01000117.1, read on the forward strand.
ACTGCATCGACCAACAAACCCTGTATAAGGGATACTACTACTATCACAACTCCATGTGTACCTCCTAAAAAGAGTTCTACAACGCCCTTTAACAAGCCTGTAGCGGTTCCTACACCTTTCTTTTTTGTGATGCCTACCGCCAATACAATCCAAATTACGTGGAGACCTGCCATGAACTGACCTGCGCCGAAAGGAACCCCAACGACTCTATTGATCAGATTACCCAAGTAACCCACGTATACAGATAGACCTCCACCTAAAGCAGATAATATAGCTATGGTAACTAGATCCTTCGTGGATAAGAAATATTCCTTATCCACCTTCAACCACCCTGAGGGATTTCACGTATTTCACCCATCGGGCTCCAGCTGATTCATATTCATTCCAACCCTGTCCTTCATAGGAAGTGTTTTCACAGTTTTTGTTGCTATAGTAACCGTCATCAGGCATGAAAGCTGCTCTGGGCCCATCGTCCCATTCTTCGATGGTCTGATTGTCATAAGTCAGAGCTAAAATGAACTCGCCCTGTTCAGATAGGAAATAATCATCCGGATACACGTTAAGATAACCGAATTCCTGAGTATGCCCGTCTATCGATTCTATCACAAGTGTATCGTTCTCATCCATACCGCCGACTTTTTCTATCATAGTGCTGATCTTAACTCCACTGTAATATCCTTCACCTCTTTGATTCCCGAACCGGTTCTGGAATGAAGATACAGCTGATACACCATCCTCTTTCATCAACTGCAGTAACCTCTCGTATGTTATGGTTACATTTTCTTCTCCTTTCTCAATATCTATTTCAAAGATATTTTGCTCAGGAGTATCTATAGGTACCTTTTCGAATGTGAGTTCACCGTTATGTACCTCAACATGCGTGTAATGATGTACTCCTTCAACAAGAGAGCCTCCACCACCGCCGGTGATCAATCTTTGAGTACCGTCCTTAACGTCTTCGTAATAAGCGTGGATATGTCCAGACATGAAAACATCGATGTTTCCCTCTGAGATGTAATTTTCCAACATCTCGTCGGAATCCTCATCTTCGGCCAATGTATGATTACCCCCGAAAGGATCGAAGTATGGAGCATGTGTGACGATAACGTTCTGTTTGTCTTCAAGCACCTGTGAATCTATCCAGTCTATTTGATATTCAGTCAATAGAAGCTCGGCCGTATCCAAGAAAATGAAATTATAATCTGAGTAAACGAACGAATACTCTGTAGGTGCTATAAGCTCTTCATATATCTCCGTACCGTTGAACCTGTTGTCATGGTTTCCGATGGTTGGGTAAACTGGAAAATCTGCATCGTTCATGACTTCTATCACCGCATGATATTCATCTATCTGCGAGTGTGGTGTAAGATCACCGGTGTGTAACAAAAATTCTATGTCACTCATATCGTCGACGGCATCTTGGAAGATATGGTTCATACCCTGAGTGTCTCCGATGACCGCAAAATCAAAGTCTGTTTTTTCAGGAGCATTTATCGTGATGGTCTTTTCCTCGTTATCCTCAACCTCTAGCCGGATATCTGTTTTATCAACTTCGTATTCTTTGATTCCCTGAATTTCCGAGTCTAGATGGTTATTCCCTACTTCGATATCTCCTTGAAATCCCTGGATCTGGATATCAGTATTAGGTGAAATAGAGCGGATCTGTATCAAATCTTCGTTCTCCTCTAATACTATGCCGCCTTCCACCGCAAGATCATAGTCTAGGTCTTCTTCAGGATATTCTAAATAGACCACGGTCAGCGATGAGAGCACCAGTATTGCTATCACTAAACCGATCACTACCAAATATGTTTTCTTCAATCTCATAATTCAATACCGTGGAGTCTTATTTCTGCGATGTTTTTGACACTCATCCCGCTTCCTAAATCCTCACCGACAAGTCTTAAAGGATATTCGTCCTCCGGCAGAGGCTCTCGGTCCAATCTAGAGGCAACAATCATGCTCTCATTGTACGCTACATCCTCTATATCGAAAGTGTAGCTATAATCATCTTCAGCTATGACCTCTACCTCGTAACCTTCTTCGACTAATGTATCATTCAAAGACCAGTGACTTCTGGTTTCCCCGTCATCCACAGCACCAACCAATGTGTATAAGGGAATTCCTTCATATGTTCCATCTTCAGAATCATAACTCTCGGTGTGGACTTCACAACCAACTAGTGCACCGAAGACCTCTGCGCTGTATTCTCTTTCGAGAGTACCGTTAAGAGTGAGTGACCAATCCGGAATCTCACTTTCATCGGGAAGGCTAGTGAGTTCGATCCTAGCGATATTTCTAACTCTTTGTGCTCCTGTGAGATCATCTCCGACGATCCTCAGCGGAGCTTCATCTTCTGGAAGAGGTTCTCCGTTCAATTCGTTGGCAAGGATGATGCTATCGTTCCTTGCAACCTGTTGAGATGGGAAATCTGCGGAAAATCCATCTCCCGCTTCGACCGTTACGTTATAACCTAGTTCTGACAGAACGGTATTATACATGTAGTGCCCATCTGGAGGATCTGCGCCATCAACAGCAGCTACTATCTCCCAGAGAGGTACACCTGCATAAACATCATCTTCGACTTCGTATTCCTCTCTGTGATAGTCACAGCTAGCTGCGCTTTCAAAATACTGCTTGCTTATATCGACGGTTTCCGAACCCTTTTGCAACTCTAGGGTCCAGTCTTCCTGTTCTGGTAAGACGCGGATATTTCTAACCTCTCTAGCCCATAGACCTGCTGAACTAAGAAGTCCCTCATCGTTCAAAAAGGCTATACGGGGTCCTCTTTCCCAATCCGGTATTTGTTCGCGGTCTTCTTCATAGGCAAGTATAGCCTCGAAATCTGGCTCTATGTCTGTTTCATTGTAATCTTCGTCCATCACTGGTACATCACCCTCTACATGTTCTCTGGGATAAGTCATGGTATAACCGTCTCTAGCTTCCACCTCGAGAGTATATTCCGTTCCGCTGTAAATGTTGGATACGAGATCTGTAAGATAAACTCCCCTGTAAGTGTTGGGTCCACTAATACTCGCTGTTGATCTTATCCTCTTACCTTCTCCCTCGATGGAATCCATATTTCTTAATTCCTCAAAAGAATAATCTTGTACAGTGGTACCTTCAAGGGTCAAACCTACCTCCGTATCGCTGTAAACGTCTTCGTTAAGCGTAATTTCCTCTACATTTTGAACCCATAGTGATCCAGCAGAGTTTTGTGTATCAAACCGAGAATCTAAAGACCTAGTCATGTTAAGATCGTCGTTGCTGAAGTCTCCATCAGGAGGTAGAACCGCTATCATAGGTCCTTCTTCCCATTCAGGTGCACTCACACCGTCACTGCTGTAGGCTAATATGATTTCTCCTTGGATTTCCATGTTCGTTTCAGAAGGGAAGATCTGTCTATAAGAAAATTCCTGTGAATATCCATCCGAAGCTTCAACTTCTAATACATCACTTCGTTCCATATCTGGAACTAGGGTACCCAAAGCTACCCCTTTGTATTCCGCTTTTTCGTTCCAGTTATAGAATCTATTTTGATATCTTGCTGTACCTTCTACTGTATCCATATCTTCTAGGTCCTCTAGGTCAAAATTTTGTCCATTGACAGTTATTAGTGCATCATCGTCATCAGTATCATCTTCTTCTAAACAACCGGCTGTGAACACTGATATCAACAGTATTGAGATAATTGCTACTACTGCAATATTTTTAAATCTACTTTTTCCTATCATATCATTCGTTATGCTTAACTAAGCATAAAGGATAAATAATTTTTGGCCTTTAGCCTGATATTTATTCAAAATCGTGATAGCATGATAAATTAAATCAGTAAATTTATGACGAATTCCTTCAAATTGTCTATATCAACATTAAATCCGCCGCCCTGTGCGAACCTATCAGTACCTCCGCCACCTCCGCCAAATTCCTGACTTACCGATCGGATAATCCTATTGGCGGATATGTCCTCGACATCTTCTCCAACACCTACTATCAAACTCACAGTTTCTCTTTCATTGATAATGATCATGATCTCATCGTTTCCTATCTCCTCTTTGGCTTTGTGCGAAAGCTTTTCAACATCCTCGGTGGACAGGGTCTGTACAAGAAGATTGAAATTCTCACTCCCGTACCTGTCAAAGTTTTCCATCTCCTGCTCGATACGTTCAGATTCAAGCTCATCAACTTTCTTTTCCATAGTTTCTAATTTACTTTGAAGTGCTCTGATCTTCTTAGGCATGTCGCGAGTGCCGGTTTCTAAGATGTCAGTTGTCCTTAAAACTGCCTTTTTATCTATGTAATCTTTACGTAATGCCTTTTCAGCCACACTGAAAAAGATCCTAGTAACCCCTTCCTGAAGTTTTTTCTTACCTTCGATACGGATCCTACCAACTTCAATGGTGTTTTCGAGATGGGTTCCACTGCATACGCCCTTATCCCAATCTTCGACCTCGATTATCCTAACTTTTTCTCCTTCAGGTATCTCCTTCGCGAATGCGATCTCATCAGAAGATTCTATCTCTTCTCTATCTAGAACCTTCCATCGAACTGGCCTGTTCTCAAGTATTACCCGATTACACAACTCTTCCAACTTCAGAAGTTTTTTATTATCTACGTGTGTATCGGTTTCAAAGTCAATTCTTGCCTTTTCCTTTCCGATATCGAAACCGGCATAACTGATATCACCCATCACTTTCCTACCTGCACCATAAACTAAATGTGCACCAGTATGTGCTCTCATGCAGTAATATCTGAATTTTTCATCTATAAAACCTTCAACTTCCTCTCCGACTTCAAGGTCGTTTTTTTCAACCCAGTGAACTATGACTCCATCAACTTTTTGGACATCTTTTACTTGGTAACCATTGATAGTACCTTTATCAGCCGGTTGGCCACCCTCTTCTGGATGGAAATAAGTTTCCTCAAGTACCACCTTGTCTCCGTCGATCTCCTTCACCACGCTTTCAAATGCAGTTTTCCTCGGTTCCTGCCAAAACGGAGGTTGATATATCATGATAATAAAAGAAAGGGTTTTAGTCTAAAAACGTTTTCCTTCTATATTTCCCAGAAGAATTTTCCGTTATCCATTATCACTTCATCATCGATTTTAAGAATACCTTCACTCATGTCTTTTATCATGTCAACGTGTACAGCACTTTCGTTCTGTTCCCTATCTTCTCCGACACATCTAGGATAAGATCTTCCCAGTGCAAGGTGAATAGTATCTCCCATCTTTTCATCGAATAGCATGTTTTTAGTGAATATATCGATACCGCGGTTCGTTCCGATACCCAGTTCCCCTAATCTTTTAGCACCATCATCCGTTTCAAGTATATCTTTTAGTGCTTCTTCGTTCTGCTCAGCAGAATATTCTACGACTTTACCACCTTCAAATTTCAACTTCACACCGTTGATCTCTCTTCCCTGGTGTATCAATGGTTTATCGAAAAGTATCTCCCCTTCGACGCTATCGATGACAGGAGCTGTGAACACTTCACCACTTGGCATGTTGTTTTCACCATCTGAGTTCACACCTATCATACCGTCGATGCTCATGGTAAGTTCAGTATCTGGTCCCTTTATATAGACTTCTTTTCCCTCATCCAATTTTTCTTTCAAATCTTCCTGAAGGTCGTGTACTTCCTGCCAGTCTCGTAATACTGCACTATAAACAAAATCTTTGTACTCATCTAGAGACATACCTGCAAGTTGTGCCTGTGCGTTGGTTGGGTGTTGAGTTCCACACCATCTTTTGGACAACTGCACCTCTTGGATAGGTCTATGGGCCTTTGAATACTCGGCTAATTTCTTACCAGATACATCGTTCATCGCTCTTAAATTGGGATCTGAACCTATTCCGATAAGGACATCCGTCTCTTCCATCATAGCTAATACATGTTCCGGTGTTTCAAATTCACCTTCGAAATTCTTGAAATAAGCGCGGTTTGCCTCATTAGAAGAATATATCGTTATCGGTTTTCCTCCTTTTTTAGCTACCTCCTTTTTCAAAGCTATGACTAGTTCTTTAGCTTCTTCACTAGCCCTGATCACCACGTTGTCTCCTTCCTTGATTTTGGTACTCCATTCTACTAAGATCCTTGCGTGCTCTTCTATCCTTTCATCCATGTTATCGAACTCTCTTTTTTCGTGCTATGATACAATAGTAAATAAATGTAATCTTTTGTTGTTGCATGAAAATTGTTTTTTACCACTACGGTATTCCATCTATAGATATCATGAAAAAAGAACTCCTAGAAGGGATCGAAGTCGGAGATTTTATCAAGATCATAAAAGGCACAAAAGTCTATAAGGGGACCCTGATGCCTCATCATCGTTTCAGTAAAGAGGAATTGATCAACCTAAAACGTGAAGATGGGTACAATATTGGTATAGATATAGATGAGTCAACTGATATCGAATTGATCAAAAGGAGAAAAAAATCATTGGAAGAGGATATAGAAGAACTAGAGCTTGATAAAAACAAACCGAAGATATCTATACTCGGTACTGGAGGGACGATAGCTAGTTATGTCGATTATGATACAGGTGCCGTCCATCCGGCTCAGTCTGCAGAAGAGATGCTGTATTCCAATCCTGAGATAGGTGAAATATGTTTTCCTAGCGTAGAGATATTGTTCAGTAAATTGAGCGAAGATATCGAACCCAAAGATTGGATCATAATCGCAGATAAAGTCTTAGATGAATTCAGGTCAGGTGCTGAGGGTGTCGTCATAGCACATGGGACGGATACTATGAGTTACACTTCTGCAGCACTATCTTTCCTATTGAAGTATGTACCAAAGCCTATCGTTCTGGTAGGCTCTCAAAGATCTAGCGATCGGCCTTCTAGTGACTCTCACCTCAACCTTCTATCAGCAATCGAGGTGGCTAAATCTGAACTTAACGGTGTATTTGTTGTGATGCACGATGATATGTCCGATGATAGATGTGCTATTCACAGAGGGACAAAGGTACGAAAGATGCATACCAGTCGTAGGGATGCTTTCCAATCTATCAACACAGAACCCATAGGTTCTATTTATCCTAACAACTGTGAAATAGAAATTTCCGGTCATATATCGGAGATAGAAGAGGCAGAGCTATGTAAATACGGTTCTATAGAACCGAATGTATCGCTTATTTATTCGAATCCGTCTTTGAACGAGGATGAATTAAGATCAGCCGGTGAAAAAAATAAAGGTATCGTTGTCGCTGGGACTGGACTAGGACATGTCAAAACCCAATTGATACCCGTAATAAAAGAAATAGTAGAAAATGGAACTCATGTAGTTATGACCAGCCAGTGTTTGTACGGAACTGTGAATTGTAATGTTTATTCCAGCGGAAGAAAGTTGATAGAAGCAGGTGTCATACCCTGTGGAGATATGCTTCCTGAAACCGCGTTGGTCAAGATGATGTGGGCACTTACTTTAGACGAGGACTTGAGAGATACGATGAAAAGTAATATTGCAGGTGAACTCACTGAAAGGAGGGTCAGGTGATCTAAATGTCAAAAAGAGATTATGAAGAACTCGGCTTGAAAGTTGGTCTTGAGATACACCAACAACTTGACACCAAGAAATTGTTCTGTGACTGTCCATCTGAACTTGTAGACGAGTTCGAGAAAGAGATCACCCGCGAACTCCGTCCAACGGCTAGTGAGATGGGGGATATAGATTCCGCCGCACTTTTAGAGGCTCAAAAAGGTCTAAGTTTTAGATACCAAGTAGCTGAACATTCATCCTGTTTGGTGGAGATGGATGAAGAACCACCAGTAGGACCTGATAAGGAAGCTATGGATATAGCTCTAAAGATGGCACTTATGTTGAAAAGTGATATAGTCGATGAGATACAGTTCATGAGAAAGATAGTGATAGACGGATCAAATACAACCGGTTACCAACGAACAGCATTGATTGCATTAGATGGTGAGGTTGAGATCGATGGTAAAAAGATAACCATACCGACTATCTGTCTGGAAGAAGACGCTGCTAGGAGTATTGGTGAAGATGAAGACGAAAAGATCTACCGTCTTGACAGATTGGGGATACCTCTTATCGAGATGGCCACTGGTCCGGATATGAATACACCCGATGAGGCAAAAGATGTCGCTCAGTTGCTGGGAGGATTACTTAGAGCTACTAGACAGGTCAAACGTGGTCTTGGAACTATACGTGAAGATCTAAATGTGTCTATCGAAAAGGGAGCTAGGGTCGAGATGAAAGGAGTCCAGGACCTATCAATGATCCCTGAATACGTAGAAAATGAGATAGAACGGCAGATTAGGTTGGTGGAAATAGCTAACAAATTGAAAAATAGAGATGCAGATATAGATAAAGAGGTACATGATGTAACTCATCTATTCGAAGATACGTCAAGCGGTATAGTGAAAAGCAGTTTGGAAAGCGGTAAAGGAGTTTATGCATTGAGACTACCAGGATTCCAAGGGATGTTGAGGGGCAAAGATGGAGAACCCTTACTCGGTCCAGAGATGGCGGACTATGCCAAGAAAACCGGCGTTAAAGGTATTTTCCACAGCGATGAATTACCAAAATTCGGTATAACTGAGGAAGAAGTGGAGTCAATTTTTTCAGAACTGGATCTTGGTAAAAAAGATTCCTTTGTCCTTGTAGCATCTGATGAAAGAACTGCAAAAGAAGCACTCTATAAGGTCGTTGAACGGGCTGAGATGGCATTCCAGGGAGTTCCTGAAGAAACTAGAAGAGCAGAAATCGATGGGAGCTCTACTTTCCTTAGACCTTTATCTGGAGA
>PULU01000017.1 GCA_003551065.1 Thermoplasmata archaeon
CTTTGATTTCGGTTACTAGTTCTTCTTTAGTCATCCATCTCTTCACTTCAGTAACATATTTTCCTTTCATGAATTTACAATGCATTCATATTACATAAAAGTTATGTCTATAACTATAATTGTAGTTTTTTTCAAGATATTTTGCTAACCTAAAGTTGGTTTGTTTATAAACCAAAAACAATTTAACAGTTTCTTCGTTAATCTTTTCGGGAAAAAACGCAGGTTTTGGATCACGACTTAGTGGTAATCGTTGTTTACTGCGGATACTCTGATTGATTTTCTCTTCCTTTTTTTATGAGGGGGGCAACCCTTCGAGGAACAAGTCCCTCTACATCCTCGAAAGTCTTTGATTTCTGCGGATAACCCCGCCCTACGTTCCCTTTGCTGGCTCGAACTCTCCCTTCTCGCCTGCTCGGGAACAAATCAATTGTCCTTTTGATTTGTGAGCGAGGGGAATATATTCCCCTCAGGGAACTAATCCATCGGATTAATGACCAGTCAGAATAAGATTCTAACTGCCATTCGTTCAGAGAACTCATGGCCCAGAGGAACAGGGTTCCTCGCGTGAACTTTAGACTTCAACTTTCACAGACTGCCCGCTAGATAGACTTCTCCCAACCGATTGAGCCTGATCTTCAATCTTCTCTCTTCTCTTTCCGTGTCAACCAGCATCTTTTCTTCCAACCGCTCTAACCTGTACTGGATGCTGGACCTTTTGATGTCTTCTTTTCGCTCTTCGTTAACCGTGTTGACAAGCTCTTCTATCGAGTTCACACCGTCTTGCTGTTTGAGAGCTTTCAGTATTTCTACATCTACTTCTTTGATATCTTTGATCGGGAAAACTGGAACTTCCTGGTAGTTCTCCACACCTAAAGCAGTGCCGTGACCCATGAAATCGTCTCTCAGTTCTTTTAATTTGTCCAGAGCGTCCTCATCTTCATCTATCTTCGAAAGATATTCCATCATCTTTGGGATCAGGTAATCTTTCGGAGAAGCGTAGAATATCTCTAGATTTTCCTTATGCTTTGATAAGAAAGAGGCGCTTATCATGGCCACTGTGGCCAGTTTCGGAACTGGAGATATATTGAGGTACACTTTTTTCCCTTTTTCTGCGTGATCTTTTATCAGTTCTAACGTTTTGGAGAAGACTTCGTCGAAGTCGTATATGTTCACTTTGACCGTTTCTACGTCGATGGGGTTCTCTTTAAGTTTGTTCAGGAAAGAACCGGCTAGTTTTCTAGCTTCCTCGTAAGGTGAAGATCTCGACCTGAACATCACTAGTTTTTCGACAGGGTACTTATTGAGCATCGGTACCAAGATCCTGTCGTATTCGAAACCACCAGCTGTTATGTGGACTCCGGAATCTTTCGGTGTCATACAGTAATAGATTCGTCTCTGAATATTTAAAGTTTGTGTTATATAACGGGATAATCCGTTAATTATAAATATGACCTTTTCCTAATATCATGATTACTCCCGTTAAGTAACGGAGATGTGCGTTATGAGAGGAGGACGAAGCCGCCACAAAGGGGTACCCGTTAGGTGCCGTTATCGCTCGCCATCCTGGGGTTACCGGGAGTGTATAGGAGGAAAGAAAATATGAGTAAAAGAGATGATGAAGAGGTATTGGATCTGTTGAAGAGACTCCAGATCGGGGATTATCTGGATATGGAAGAAGTGGACTATTTTGAAGACAACAAGCAGTGTTTGAGAGCTGCGCGTACGTTTTACAGCGGTGTTTTGAAAGAAGCGAAATTTCTGGTAGTTAATCCGTCTCCCAGGAGTATGGAAGATAAAAGGAAGGATATACGGGAAAAGTATGCGGAATTTGTGGGAAAAAGGAAGAAAGGTGAGGAAAAGAACGGAGAGAAGTTCGATTCTACCAAGTTCTACGATGAAAAAGACCTGGATGAAGGGGACAGGTGTGTTTTGGACCTTTTGTTGTCTAAGAAAGGTATCGGTGTTATGAGCCACAAATTCACGGTTGAGGGTGAAGTGTTGATAGCGGCTTTAAAACTGCTCTTGGACATGGACGCTGAAGATGCCAGGAAGAGGTTGACCCGGTCCTCTGTTCTTCGTGAGAACGATATGATATCAGTAGTTAATCATAGAGACAGGAGGTTACCGAGAAAACTACGCGAGAGAAGGAAACATCGTAGGGCTGTAGAGTGGGTCGATTTTCAAGTGAACGATTGGGTTATCGATGGGTTGTACGGCGATTACGAGTTAGAAACTGAGGAGGTTGAGGAAAAAGAACCGTCCACTGAAAATAAGATCTTGAACAAGGTAGAACCAGATGTCGAACTATCTGATGTAGTACTTCAAGAAGATATGAAAGAATCAGTGGTTTCATTGGTAGAACAGAACCGTAATCGCCAGAAGTTCATGGAAGATTGGAACATGAAATCCATAGTGGGTGAGAGGAAGGGATTGAACCTGCTCCTTTCCGGACCGCCGGGTACTGGTAAGACTATGATGGCTAAAGGGTTGGCAAAAGAGTTGGATAAAGACCTCTTTGTCCTCTCCTTCTCTGACGTAATGAACCACTGGTTCGGGAAAACTGAGAAGAATGCCAAGAAGATATTCGACATATTGAACGATACTGATGCTGTACTTTTGATCGATGAAGCAGATGCTATCTTACAGAGAAGATCACCCTCTAGGACTAGTTGTGATAGATCCGAGAATAGAGTGATCAACATACTGCTCCAGGGTATGGAGAACCACGATGGTATCATAGTGTTCACGACTAACATAGCTATCGGATTGGATAGGGCGATGGAAAGGAGAATGGACCTTAAGCTTGAGTTACCCGTTCCAAGCGTGGAGGCGAGGGAGAAGATATGGGAGTACCATATACCTGAAGAACTTCCGTTGGATGAGAACGTTGATTTTGGTGCCCTAGCTGAAGAATATGAGTTCTGTGGCGGCTATATCAGGAACGTTGTATTGAACGCAACCAGGTCTGCCATAAGAAAGGGTAATGATTCTGTTGAGATGGAAGACTTCTTGAAAGGGTGTGAGAAAGAAATGAAGGGAAAAGAAGTGATGAACTTCTACCTCAAAGGTGAAGACGATGAAGAGCAAGATATCAGGGGGTATGCATGATGATAAAAGAAAAAGGGCTGGAGGGAGCCCAGGAGGGGGACCACACCTCCCCTCTCCTTTACTATATCTTGGTGGTGATACCATGAAGGACCTCTTGGAGATATGTAAGAAGAGCCTGAAGGAAGATCTAGATATCATGAAGAGCAGTGTTGAGGAGGACGTTGGCATCATGAAGAAGAGTTTCGCTGAAGATGTTAAGTTGATGGACAGTGTAGTGAACGGTAAGAAAGGTGGTGGAGATGAATAAACATCTGAATTTTCTGGTGGACTGCGATCGTGGTGAGATCAGGGTCCTGAATGTATGTGTTGATGGATGTAGTCCATGTAAGAACCTTGAAGTGGCTCTGGGTGAACTTTGCAACGTTTATGAAAGTGTGAAAGTCCGTTCCTGTCGGAGGCACGAACTCAGGGAGTTCTTATCCGAGAGGGGTATCAATTCCTCCCCATCTGTCCTGGTATGCGATGGGAACGTTATGTTCTGGACCGTCGGTGCTGGGTCACCTACGAAAGAGAGGAAGAGATTCATGATGGTGTTCGAAGCTCTGGAACAGGATAATGTAGAGTTCGTTGACCGCGGTAAACTGAAGCTCTGGGATGGTATGGGTAACGAGCGTGTTTTCAGAGGTGTTAAAGTTTGAATCTGGAGGAGTTGAAGGAAAAGAGATATCTGAACTCGCTTTCTCCCTATGATCTGATGAGGGAGATCAATATCTTGCGTGAGATGGAGGGGAGATATGAGGACGAGGAGAAACTGGAGTGGGTTCGTGAGGAACTGGAAAAGAGATTGGAGATCGAGCGAGGGATGTTTTCTTACGATCCAGAATACGATGATTAAATTTTTCACAGCAGATTAGCCGACGTGATGATACCTATCGGTTTATTGTTCTTCGTGACTAAGGCAGCTTTGTGGGTGTTCAACAGTAGCTTGAAATCGTCTTTAGGCGTATCGTGGGGTATGATAGGTAGAGAATGGTATGTGAGTTTGCTCACTTTAGTTTCTCTATTTTCTATGACACCTATGTCCTGGCTCGTGATCAGCCCTTTGTAATTTCCCTGATATTCAACAGGCAATTGAGAGAAATCGTTGTCGTTCATCATATCAGCTGCTTCTTTGATCGTCTGGTCGGGTTCTACGGAGACTATGTTCTTTGTGACGAACTGTTCTGCGTGCTTGGTGTTGTCTCTTTCCTGCACGGCTCTGTAGATGGCTCTGACGTTCTTGTAATTGGGTATGTTGTCTTTCCTTTCCAGTTTTCCTACTAAGGATTTGGAGACTCCTGCTCTACGGGCTAAAGTCTTCTGGGACCATCCGTTCTCTCTTCTTTTCGTTTTTATCTCTTCCACTAGAGTTTCGTACTTCGGCAGCATGTTATCGGCTCTAATTCGAGTTTTTGCTTCAATTCAATATATAATATATGAACTTTTTGTTATTGATGTGATAAATATGAAGGCAAAAAAAAGAGGGAAAAGGCGCCCTGTAGGTTTAGGAAAAATGTCATGTTATATGGGTGGTATGTTCGACACATCTGGTTCTCCGCCAGATTGGCCAGAAGGAGGCGATTTATACGATGAGGTACACGTGATAAAAGAGCACTTTGATGGTGCGAAAAAAGTTGTGTATCCGCACATTAACATAACATCTATTTCGGAGAGGGTAGAATACGTGGCATACGACGATTGTGAATTTTGTTACGGATCGGGTATGAGTATAGAGATAGAGGGTAGAGATGATAAAAAAATCGTTAGGCACCATCAATGTGAACACTGTGCAGATAGATTCAAAGATCATCCGTTGAGGAGAGCGAGGGATAGAGCGATGTCAGAGTATATCCCTTCATCTGAACAGGTTAGAGAAGTCTATGAAAAGAAGATCGAAAGAATAGAAGATGAAGAACAGCAAGATATCATCGCTTTCAATATAACTAGATGGTACCATCGTGATAAGAAGGAAGTTGTTAGGGTTATAAACAGACGGTATGAAAGGGCGAAAGAGATGGTGGTCGATGAAGGTATCGATCACATTGAGAAAAGTTTAGACGAGATCAAGAAAACGGATCTCAATTTGGATTACTGGTGATAGATATGTTATTCAGGAAGCGAAAAAGAAAAGATCTGGTCGCTAAGTATTATGGATGCAGGGTCGAGTGGAAGAACGCTTCTATCATGAGTTGGCCAGTGGTGTATAATCATGGGAAAAAATGGTCGTCTCGTGATGATCGGGTAGAGTTGAGTCGAGAACTGAAGAGGATAGGGATCGTTGATGCTAGAGATCTGAGGAAGGATGGAGACGAGAGGATAAAGAAGGTGGTCGCCTTGATGATACACTCGGAGGTCGAAAAGGGTGAACTGGACCCAATCGATGTAGAATTCGATTACGAACGGTTGAAGGAGTCTGTTGACGTTGATCTCGAAGAGGAAGCTTTAGAGAAGATAAAAAGTTGGGTTCGTGATTGGGAGGAACGTAAATTCCGAAAAATCGTTAGAAATAACTCTCGGTATGTAGGGAAAGGTGCAGAGTTGAGAGATGGAGAAGGCGATGATCATAGATGGAAGCTGGAGTCGTTGATAGGTTACTGTGTGTTCTGGAACGAGGAGAATTATGAAAAGGACGTTGGTCGGATCCCTTATGGTCTGAAGGATTCGTTGGAAGATGGCTTTTTCAGTCGTAAGCTGGCAAAGGAATTGAAAGATCTCGATTATATCTTCTGGAAAGAAGTCGGGATCAGTGAAGTAGGTGAAGGTAGGTGGAAGATCGAAGGAAAAGATTACTCTGGAACCAGAGGTGTGATGACAGTTTACATCTCGGATGAAGGCGATCATCTACGGGTTTATAGACTCGTC
>PULU01000073.1 GCA_003551065.1 Thermoplasmata archaeon
GAGTTGAGGAGGTTTTTATCGTAATATACGAACCTTTGTTAATCTCTATATTAAAAATTCATAGAAGGTATAAAAGGTATTTCGCACAGTCTTCGAACTAGTGCCTAAAATAACTCTTCGAATAAAGGAGCTACCGTCAGATCAGATCTATCGGACTCGATCGTATCAGTACAAAATACACTATCACAGATTTCATCTAATTTCTCATAGGCGTCACCTACAAAAAGGCCATGGGTACATCCAGCATGTACTTCTTCAGCCCCCTGTTCTAGCAGCTGCCTAGCTGCTTCTCTCATCGTACCACCTGTAGATATAATATCATCTAAGATCACGACTTTCTTACCCTCTATTCGAATGTTCTTAGGTTTGATCTCGACTGTTTCCCCATCTATACGTTTTTTCTCAAGATAATCCCAATCCCTATCGATCTCATCAGCTGCCACTTTGACCCTTTCTTTACCTCCCTCGTCGGGAGATATCAAGATGTCAGGGTTATGCAACTGAGAATGGACAGCTAGCAATCTCATAGCTGAACGATTAACTGCTCGGATATCAAAAAAATCTAGGATCTTCTCTGAATGCAAGTCAACACTGTAGAACGAGTCAGCCTGAAGTTGTATCCTCTCGGCTATCGCTCTAGAACTTATGGCTTCTCCAGATTCAAACAACTGGTCTTGTCTAGCATAGGAAAAATATGGGACGATAACATTGATAGATTTAGCACCTGCTTCTATAATCGCATCCTGAATAAAAAATAGCTCCAATAACCTGCGATTGGGATAAGTGGTCTGAACAAGGTAACAATCCTTATCTTCAACATCGTCAGAAAGTGATACATATATCTCTCCGTCTGGAAAAACTTTTGAGTTGACTTCAACGGATTCTAAATCATTTCTCTCTACTAACCTTTCACTCAATTCGGGTGATCCGGGTCCTTTTATCAGCATTTACTATTACCCCGTTGCCGACAAATAATCAGCATGATATAATTTTTTTGACTCGATGTCTAAATTGCCCATAATTTTAGCGTAATAGTTTTATAAGGACTTCCACCTAGTATTTACAGGTTGTTAACCATGATGCCGGGTGGATTAGGAAACTCAAGACAGATGAAACGGATGATGAAAAAGATGGGCATGAAAAGCACTGATCTAGATGCCGAAAAAGTGGTAATAGAGACCAGCGATAAAAAATTAGTATTCGATGATGCACAGGTAGTCCAGATGAAGGTTCAGGGACAGGAGATGTATCAGATCGTTGGTACTCCTAGAGAAGAAGCCCTAGAAGGCAAAGTTCTCATAGATGAAAAAGACATCAAACTTGTCTCAGAAAGAGCTGGTGTTTCTGAAGAGGAAGCAAAAAAAGCCCTCGAAGAAACTGATGGTAAACCTGCGGAGGCAATCATCAAACTTTCTACGTGACAACAATATATCCCGAGAGGTAATCTTTTGCCAATAAAGGAAGAGATATTGGAAGTTCTTTACTTGTAACAATAACTGTTATCATTTCTGTAAGTATCGCAGGCATCAATCTTTTAACCATGTTCGGATTTATCCAGTCACCAGATGTCCTAACATACGGTGTATTCATAGGACTCATCCTGGTGCCTACCGTGATAATAGGGGGAGGCTGTCAATAAGATAATAATCGAACAGAAAAAAGCTCTAAAAAATCTGGTAGGGACACCTTCTAAAGTTGGAGATAAACTAAATCTAAAGATAAATCTAAGGAAAAAAGAAACTACTATGGCGGATACTTCCATTCATCCCGCGTTTTATTTCAAGATAGGTTTGGCCTCTGTTCTCTCTGTTTTAACAGGTCTGTTTACACTCATCGTCACCCGAGAGGGATCACATCGATAATACATTTGTTCAGTAAAAATATGTTCGAACTAAATGGATGGAGAGAATTTCTTGAACATACCTAGATAGCTTTTTTCAATCTTTTTTGTACAAATTCCTTCTCTAGTTGGGATAAAAAGCGGCCTAATCTTGGACCCCTTTTCTGATCTAATAATATCCTGTAGAAAACCCTGAACGCCTTTCCTTTATTCAAACCGATCTTATCGGCATTTTCGTGTACTAAGCGATGAAGCTCCTCTGAAGTCCAATCAATCTCATTTATCGAATCATGATATTCCTTTAAAAATTTCTTTTCATCCGAGGATAGTTCCAGATCAGGTATCTCCTTTTTTATAGAGAATTTTACCATATCTGGTGCAAAGTTATTCAACCAGTACTCTACCCTTTTGGCCCTCTCTTTCATCAATTCAAAGTCTTTTTCCGTCGGATCGATCACCTGGCCTGTTTCCTGAGATATATCCCATATCTTTTCATGATCGTCATAGATCTGGACCAAGTTGACAAGGTGCCTGTAAGGTATCCTCTGAGGTTTACTATCAGGTAAAACATCCACTTGAGAGAGTTCATATATTTTCTTTATATCTCCATCGTCGCCAGCAAAATGTTCTTCCTCGTACTTATCATATTCATCTACAAGATCCAATAAACCGAGTCCTGGATCGAAATCGATATGAGTATTCAATTTAGTACGCATTATCAAAAATCGTACCACTTCGGGTTCCACCATCTCCAATAGTTCCTCAGTGCTGATTGATACACCTGAAGATGAAGACATAGGACCTTCTCCTTTGAGCTGTATCCATTCATAAACCACGGGATGAGGTGGATCTCTTTCAAAAATCTGCTTCACTATCTCCTTACCCGTATCCCATGATCCTCCTGAAGCCGCATGATCTTTCCCGAAGGGTTCACAATCGATACCGAGTATCCACCACCTAGCAGCCCAATCACATCTCCAAGTGAGTTTACCGTCATCTTTTCTAATATCCGCTTTCCCTTCGTGACCGCATTCACAGGTATATAGGACATATGGATCTTCGAAGTCCGTAACAACCGAATTACCCAACTTACCACATTTAGAGCATTTTGGATTATAAGGGGACCAGTCGTCTTTCAGATCTCTCCCCGTTCTGGAACTGATTATCTCTGCAGCTTTATCTCTATTATTGATAACTCTACGGGTAGCCTCTTCATACTCACCCTCAGCGTACATCTCATGGGCGTATTTTATTTCCATATCCACTCCGATCGCCTTTAAAGAATCAAGAAATGGGTCCATAAAATGTTCCGCATAATTATTATGTTCTCCACATATACAAGGTATCTCACTCAGCGGCTTTCCGAGATACTCTTCATAAGAATCATCTAGAATTGGATAGAGTTTCCTCAAAGGATCTATGGAGTCAACGATCAGGACTATGTCTCCACCTGATTCTCTAGCGATAGCTTCTGCAGTCAATATCTCCCTTAAATGCCCTACATGGATAGGGCCAGATGGAGCTTCACCTGTTGCGATCAAAGGTTTTTCAGTTAATTCTGATGACTCTACTTCTGCCCAGTGCATCCGATCACTCGTGCCTATTCACCGATCAATTTCGCCCGGATAACTGCTCTTAATGGTACACCTATCACCTCATCATGACCATCTTTGTTAACGGTCACAACGGATAATACTGGATCTGCACCCTCATTTTCTAGGAATGTGATAGCACCTTCCATGGTTTCCCCGGTACTTATTACATCGTCAACGATCACTACTTTTTTTCCACTGACGCCTGCATAGTTCGAACTCAGTGCACCTCCTCCACGTCTCCTGTTTTCTTCTAATGGTCTATATATGGCTAATTCTTTATTCAATTCTTCAGATATCAATGTAGCTAATGGGATACCATTGATAGCGATACCGATAACTGTATCGAAATCATCTTCCATGGATTCCATCTCTTCTAGGATTATATCTGAAAACAACGTAGCTAACAGCCCGATCCTTCCGCCAAAAACACCTACGGATCTCCACCCTATTTGAACATCGGTCGGTGGGGCTTCGTCCTTAAGATTCTTAGTTAAAAGCCAAGTTACAGTATCTATTGAGAGATTCAGTTCAGTGGCTATCTCTTTCTCTTTAAGTCCGTTCTTTTTATACTCCATAGCCTCTTCTACAAGGGACTCGATTCCTTTCATGACGAATCACTTTGATAGAGTAATCTCTGATACTATTTATAATATTATGGTTTGCTAAAGAGTTAAAACGAAAATCTTAATAGTTCTAATCAATTATGTACAATTATGGCACCATGTGGTCTTTTCTTTTGGCTCGTGATCGTTTTACTCATCATAGCAGGTATCAGCTATATTCTAGGGATAGATAAGCTGGGAGAATTCTCATTAGATCTAATACGTCTTATGATCATGCTTATCTTGATTACGTTTTTGATAATTTTTATCTTGATTTTGATTGGAAGATTGGACTGGGAAGAGATAATCGAGGGTTTCAGAATCAATTTAAGATCGGTCCCAATTCTAATTTAACGTTTCGAACAAAAGAATTATGAAAGGGTGATATAATCCGCATCTATGAACATCAGTATAATAGGGACCGGATACGTTGGTCTGGTAAGTGGGGTTGGATTCGCCAGCAAGGGACATGATGTTATCTGTGTCGATATAGTCGAAGAAAAAGTCGAGAAGATCAACCGGGGGAAACCACCGATCTATGAAAAAGGATTGGAAGACCTCTTGAAGGAAGTTGTCGACCAGGGAAAACTGATAGCTACGACCGATATCGAGAAAGCCATCGAAAACACTGAGTTAACATTTATCTGTGTTGGTACACCTTCTTCATCTGACGGTAGTATAGATCTATCAGGGATCGAAAAAGCAGTAGAAGATATGGTGATACCCCTCAAAGAGAAAAATGGATACCACGTATTCTGTGTAAAAAGCACCGTCGTACCTGGCACTACGGAAGAAAAAGTACTCCCCCTCTTAAAAAGGTCCGGTAAAAAAGTTGGTGAGGATTTTGGGTTAGGGATGAATCCCGAATTCCTTAGAGAAGGGATCGCCCTAGAAGATTTCCTAAAACCGGATAGGATCGTTTTGGGAGGTATCGATGAAAGATCACTAGACGTTCTTTCAATAGCTTATGAGGGATTCGATTCCCCAAAGCAAAAAACGGATATAAAGAGTGCGGAGATGATAAAATACACATCAAATGCACTTTTGGCTACCAAGATTTCCTTTGCTAATGAGATATCCCGTGTATGTGAAAAGATCGGTATAGATGTTTATGACGTCATGGAAGGCGTCGGATTAGATCACAGGATAAATAGGGATTTTCTCAACGCAGGAGCCGGTTTCGGAGGGAGCTGTTTTCCAAAGGATGTCAGCGCTCTTGTTAGATTTGCCAAAGAGAACCATCTAGAAACGAAAATCCTAGATTCCGTTCTTACAGTAAACGATGAACAACCAGTACATATAGTAGACCGTCTTAATCAGATCATCGGCGGTCTTAAAGGCAAAAGGATAGCTTTTTTAGGTCTAGCTTTCAAAGGTGGTACCGACGATGTGCGGGAAACACGGGCCTTACCCATGGTTGAAAAACTTTTAGAACTAGAAGCAGACGTTGTTGGATACGACCCAGAAGCTTCTGAGAATTTCAAAGAACTGATATTAAAGGACATAGACTATTCAGAGAACCTACATGATGCCTTGAAAGACGCTGACATCTGTATCATCCAAAACGACTGGGAGGAGTTCAAGAGGTTAGAACCTGAAGATTTCGATACCATGAAAGGAGATATCATTGTCGATACTAGAAGGATTCTTAAGAAAGAAGAATACGTAGATAAATTCACCTACATCGGAGTGGGATGTGACAATTAGATTCACTAAAGCTAAAATACCACCGCCTGTAATCACGTAACGATGCGTATAGCAGTCGTGCTAGAAGATAAATGTAGACCAGACCGGTGCAGTTATGAATGTATACATTATTGTCCCAGAGTAAGAACAGGAGACGAGACCATCGTCAAAACCGAGGATGGGATCAAAATATCTGAAGAAC
>PULU01000135.1 GCA_003551065.1 Thermoplasmata archaeon
TACTCCCGCCAGCGTATCACCAGTGCCTCCAACAGTCATAGCAGGGGTCCCGAAATCGTTCCATTTTTTTCTTTCCCCATCGGTTATATAATCTACCTCTCCTTTCAATAGAACGGTAAGATCATATTCTGCGGTTAATCGATCCGCTATCTCTTCGCCACCTGTATCAGTCTCGCTGAACAACTTGATCTCACCTCTATGTGGTGTCAAAATAGTTTCTCTCGGTAAAATACTAATGTCATCAGCTGATGCTTTTAACCCATCTGCATCGATCACTACTGGTATCTCGATGTCTTTCAAGATAGCTCTGCATGTCTCCAACGTTTTAGGTTCTTCACCTAGACCCGGACCTAAAAGTATGGCATCGCATCCTTTTGATATGGTTGAAATTTTTTCGATATGATCTTCATTTAATATCTTACCTTCTAATGGATGGACTATAAAACTAGGTGAAAATCCTGCGACCACGTTACTGATAGAACTAGGGATCGCCAAATGGACCAGATCCACACCGGTCCTATATGCAGCCATAGCAGCTAGAGCCGGGGCACCTGTGTATGGCCCACCCCCTATGATCAGCAAGGTTCCGTTTTCTCCCTTATGAGATCCATGACTGGGTCTCGGATAAAGCAATAGTTCTCCAGGACCTGTAAAACGTTCAGCTTCTTCCGGTATTCCTATATCTTTTATCACTATCTCTCCGCAATCGTCTTCGTCCATGCCTATTTTCTTATCGTGAAATGTTACGGTCAATTCAGGGCGGACCTGGATATCAGCCCCTAATCCACTCGGTACGTCAACAGATACAACTTTGCTGCTAATCTTATTTATAGTCTTTATTAGATCTCGGTATGGTTCCCTTATGGATCCTTTTATACCAGTACCTAACATAGCATCAACTATAACACTGCCCCTCATAGATCCCTCATCTAAATCGTCCAGTACTCTGCACTCTAATCTGTCTAAATTTTTCCTTGCTAATTCCGATCTTATCCCCTCTACACCTTTAACAAGGAAAATTGTGACATCCTCTTTTCCCCTCCACTCCGAAAGGTATCTCGCAGCTACATATCCATCTCCTCCATTATTGCCAGTACCACAAATGAAGAGAACAGATCTATCGGGATATCTATCCCCTATCTCCTCGGCCAATCTTTTACCAGCGTTCTCCATGAGTTCACCAGCGGGTACTCCACGGTACTCTGAATTCATGTCCAGTACTCCAACTTCTTCGAACTGCAACATACGGGTAATATTGTAAAGGTGAGATATAGGAGTTTTCCCTGCGAAAGTAATATAAGATAGTTTATCCATATATACTAATCACACTTATTCTTCTAGGGGAATAAACCATGTCTAAAAAAGAAGTAGGAAAACTCAAAACTTATGTTAATGGTTTAGACGAAAATCTTAAAGGAGGGATCCCTAAAAATAGTGTTGTCCTTTTAGCAGGTCCACCGGGATCAATGAAATCCTCTCTAGCCTTTAACATCCTTTATAATAATGCATTGAAAGAAGACAAAAGGAGTGTTTATATCTCTCTAGAGGAGACCCGAGATAATCTTATAGATAACATGAAGGGTTTAGGGATGGATTGGAATGATGTTGACAGAAAGATGAGTATATTGGACCTAGGTTTGATCCGTTCTCGAGTTTCAGAAGTAGAAAGCCTTGATTGGATACAAGTCTTCAAAAGGTATGTCAAAAATTTGAAGAAAAATATCAACAACGAAATACTTGTGATCGACTCACTTCCAGTTTTAAATACTATGGCAGAATTCAATGATCCTAGATGTGAACTTTTCAAATTCTTCGAGTGGTTGAGAGGTATGAAGATCACAACGATCTTGGTACATGAAACATCTCTCAAAGATATTGAATTCTCCGATGCAGGCGAGGGATTTCTATCCGATGGGATAATACACCTTGAAATGCAGAAGAAGGATACCAATATCAATCTGTTCTTATCCGTTTTGAAAATGAGGAAAACAGACCATTCTAGAAATTACTACCCTCTGATCTTTGAAGATGGTTTCGAACTGGTTAAAAGTTAGACCCTCGGCCCTACCAACTGCCATATCAGCATGAACAATATAGCAAAACCCATAGTGTATGATACACCTTTTATTATCTTTTCTTTATACTTGTCTTTCGTGCCGAAGATATCCATGAATCCACTCAGTCCGTCTTTAAACATATGACCACCATCTAACGGGACTGCAGGAAGGGCGTTGAATAGTCCCACTAAAAGGTTGAGCCAAAATACAAAGTAAATTAGATTTGCCGTGATCCAGAAACTTGAAGTTGGGAGTATCGACATTGGTCCATTTATCTCGTAGAGATTTGCCACGTTCTCGGGTACTGGTGATAACCCTAAAAATGGAAGGGCTATATAAGACATACCAGCCTGTACATATTCGTTAAAGGTTTCCGCACCTTCAAAGGGGGTCGCCAGCATAGTGGGTAGGAAGTCTGAATCCCAAACATTGATCCCTAGGTAGTTAACGCTGATTCCGGCGTATCCTGCTCCTTTGAACTCTTCTCTATTTTCCGTGGGGAACATCTCTTCATAAGCCTCGTATTTATCAACCAATGTCATATTGGTATGATTCCTTTCGTATTCATCATCTATTTCCCTGTAAAACGTTACATGGACGGTCTGATCGGCAGAAGTATCATCCATATAATCAAAAAAGTCTTCGTGATTCTTGATGACCGTTTCCTCCATGCTGTAGATAATATCCCCACTTTCGAGCCCAGCCTCACCTGCTGGATAACCATCTTCTACACCCGTTACTACAAGACCTGATTTCACCTGATAATACATTTTATTGCTTCCATCGAAGACAGTTATCTCTACATCCTCTGCAGGGTTTATTTCAAGACTTCGGAAATCATCAATACCATCGATGTCTATTCCTCCGACACTGATTATCTGCTGACCACCCTCAATATCTAGATCGTAAAGTGATGATCCCGGAGATATCTGGTTGATGATCACCCCGTCCTCTTTTGCAGATATCGATCCCATGAAGACCGTAGAAAATATCAGTACCAACACTATAGCAAGGATGATATTTGTTGTAGGTCCTGCACCATATATCCTAGATCTTTTAGTCCTCGAGAGACTTTTCATCTCTTCTTCATCTGGTTCTACAAAAGCCCCGAGTGGGACTACTAAAAATACTACTCCCATGGACTTGATCTTTACATCAGCCAACCTTGCTAAGATACCGTGGCTGAACTCGTGAACGACAATAGCTATAACAAGTGCTGCTATACCGTACCAAAGCGGGAGCACGGGATTAACACCCGGTATCACTAGAACCATGTCGAGGGTAGGTGCTTGATCAGAAGGTACATGTGAAGCTAGCATAGCAGACCAGATGATCATGGCCATTATTATGACCATGGCTATGGCGGCTACTACAAGACCGAGATTTCCATAATATCGCCAAAACTTCTTCCTTTTCTTAGCCACTTTATCTATGAACGACCTTCCTCTTTGGGTCTGCCATATCAATAAAGGTATACCGAACTCGAATCCAAACCGTTCAAGAACTCCTAATTTTTGAAGTATAGCACAAACTAGGAAAAACAGTATGATGATTATCAATGCTATGAGTATACCTGAACTGATGCCTAACATCAACCCCTCTTTATCTTTATATTATTTAATTATTTTCCCGTGATCAACAGAATAAGAGACAAAGATATCGCAGCGGAAGCTACTATGATAAGCGGGACGGACGTATCTTTCATGAGTTGTTTATCGTAAACCCTCATGATAGTGATCTTGGAAAGCGAGCCCAATCCCAGGGCTAAAACAAGGGTTATCGTGGCTGTTATGGCACTGATCTCTCCTCCGGAATAAAGAAGTGCTAATGAGGCTGAAACTGAAGTCGTTGAAACTATACCCCCTGCAGCAACTGCGTAAACTCCATAAGATCCCAGATATGTTTTGAGTAGGTAAGCTGAGGCTGAGATCATCGAGAATATTAAAGCGAATTTGATAGCCGGTGTTATTGCGAAGGGAGTCCCTAACTCCAGGTCTATAGAACTAGATGGAGATCCCTCCTTACGAAACACGAATACCAATACTAGTGATATTATTATCAACAACCCCACCGGTGGAACCAAAACCATGATTATTCCACCTCCAGCAAGAACCACCATCAGTATGATATCCTTGATCATCATCGACGTGTTCGTCAATAAAACAGATATCATAGAGATAGGGAGCAATCCTGGATTCTTTTTGGATTTCTGAGATATCGATGCCGTAGAGGCTGCAGAGTTGACGAAACCCCCCAAGAAAGTCGATACCTCGATACCTTTTTCAGCACCTATAAACTTGATAACCAGATAACTGGTGAAGGACATAGAAGAAACGAATATTATCATCAGAACGGTCTTTACAGTATCGAAAAGCTGTCCAGGACCTACAAGGGGATGTATCGTACCGACATTGTAAGTCAGCGGTAAGATAACTATAGATACCGCTATAAATCTGATGGCACTAGCGAGATCTTTTTTTGTAAGTACTGAAGCGAACCTATGCAATCTCTCTTTGAAGGTTAAAATAACAAATAGTATCAGGGAGATGGCCAATGATTCGAAGATCATACTGTATCCAACTAACATCCCCAATAAAAGTGCGAGAACCAGTGCAACAGAGGTGGTCATACCCGGTGTTGACATCTTGTGTTTTAAAACTGGGATAGAGAGAAAGATCAAGATGAAAAGAGATGTCAAAAATATGATCTGATCGATTTCGTCACCAAAAAACCTAACGACTGCGAAACCATAGATCGATACGATGGTAAAAGTTCTTGCTCCGGAAAAAACTTTTTTATCGGTATGATAACCATGATACTCCCTTTGGATGCCCAATAATAGTCCGATCAAGAGTGCGGATAATCCGGATATGATGTCTATGGCAGTCATGATCTTGATGGTTCATTGTGTTCTAATGTATTATTTTTACCTGTGCAATCGATTCCTAAAACCGATTGCATAAAATAGTTTAAATAGTTATAACACTGTAATTGTATGTTGATCAGGGATGAAAAGAAATGAAAGCTACAGAAGAATCGATCCCCCTTATTCGTCCATAGAGAAAGGAGAGGTGGAACACTGTGCAGTTACAAAATATTGTGATGAAAGAGTTGAAGACTCCTCGTTCAGTATCAAATCAGAACGGGAACGACTTCAAAAATCCCAGCCTTATATGCCTCAAAATTTCGAAGAAAAAAATAAGAATTTTGTTGGCTTTATATTATTAATCCTAGGTCTGATATCGGTGGTTGTTTTTTTCTTGTTGATGTAATGACGTAACGTAACATTTATATAGAACATCAATAGTCATAACTATAGAAACATAACAACATGAAGTTGTAAACTCGTGGAGTGAAAGATTATGATAAAAAAAGATAAAGTTCTAAAAGTTGCCGAAGCGAAATCTTCAGATGTGGGTAGAGGATTGGCACGGATCGATCCTGCGGTCAAAGAAAAACTAAACCTAGAAAGTGGAGACATCGTGATCATCGATGGAAATAAACAGACCCCCGCAAAGATATGGCCTGGTGATGAAAAAGATAGGAACACCGGAGTCATAAGGATAGATGGACCCACCAGAAGGAACGCTGGTGTCAAGATAGATGAGAAGGTCGGTATCGAAAAGATACAGGCCAAGACAGCTAGCAAAGTAACCTTCGCACCGACTCAACCGATACGTTTGATGGGTGGTGAGGATTACCTGCGAAGACAGGCACTAAGGGATAGACCGATTTCCAAAGGCGATTCCATAACTTTGAACGTAATGGGTAAAAAGATCGAGCTAGTTGTCAAGTCTTATTCTCCTTCTTCCAAGGCCGTTATAA
>PULU01000029.1 GCA_003551065.1 Thermoplasmata archaeon
TAACGGAGTGTCCAGAGTGTGGGAGCCGAAGGCTTTCTCAGGACTATGATAGGGGGGAATTGATATGTGATGAGTGTGGTCTTGTTATCGATGAAACCTATATCGATCAAGGTCCGGATTGGCGCTCTTTCGATATGAAGGAGGAAGGTGATAAATCTAGAGCTGGTCCTCCCATGTCCGAGATGATGCACGATAAAGGTCTTTCCACCAATATAAGTGTTTCAGATAGAGATTCATATGGAAAATCCATCCCAAGTAAGAACCGAGCACAGATATACAGATTGAGGAAATGGCAGAGGAGGATCAGGGTTTCTAGTGCCAAGGAGAGATCATTGGTCTCAGCATTGAAAGAGATAAACCGGATAGCTTCGACCATGGGACTGCCTAGGAATATCATGGAGAGCGCAGCTAGGATATACCGTGAAGCTGTAGAGAGAAATCTCATAAGAGGCAGAAGCATAAGCAGTGTTGTTATATCATCGCTTTACGCAGCCTCTCGTAAGATGAATCTACCAAGGACTTTAGACGAGTTCGCCGATGCTACAGAATTCAAAAGGACCGAGATCGGCAGGACGTACAGATTTTTGAGCAGGGAACTTGAACTCCAGTTAAAACCGACCAAACCTCAATTGTACCTTCAAAGATACTGCAATGAACTCAGCTTGAGTGGTACGATCAGGAAGATGGCTGAGAATATACTTGAAGATGCGGAAGAAAAAGATTTGATTTCAGGAAAAGGCCCTTCAGGTCTAGCTGCTGCAGCTATTTACATCGCCTCTGTAAAGGGTGGTGAGCGAAGGACCCAAAGGGAGATCGCCGAGATAGCCGATGTCACAGAAGTAACTGTGAGAAACAGATACAAGGATTTAGTCAAACAATTAGATATAGAGATAGACGTCTAAGATATTCCTAGTTGGGTTTTTATCATATCTTCGGCTTTATCTAGGAATTCCTTATCACATCCCGATGGTATGTATGCACCAGCGGCTATGTCATGACCTCCTCCCTCCCCACCTAAACTCTTAGATACCTTGGACATGACCTCGGAGAGATCCAATCCCTTATCCACAAGTCTCTTGGTTCCTCTAGAAGATACTTTTAATCCCTCTCTTTCACTCGACTCAGCGAATGCTATCATCACGAGACCTCTATCTACCTCCCCTGATCCAAGTATCATACCGGCAACGGTACCCAAGACCGTGTCTGGTATCTCATCTCCCCCGTGGAAGTACTGGACCACTTCTTTCTCTTTTACCCCTCCGGTGGACTCAACGTGATTCATACATTCTACCAGTACTTTCTGATGACCTTTCAGGAGCTGCTGTGCTTTTTTTAGATACTCCTCTCTATCACCAAGACAAACTTGAAGACCTATCTCTCCTTTACCATATCTTCCACAGGAGTTCAATAATGTTGAAAATTCCTTAGCCTCATGCAGCATTGTTCCCAACTCTTCACCAGGGAACGTATAGACTTCTCCGATCATAGCGTCAACGTATCGTGCAGGATAGCCTCTCTTCAACAGCCTTTTACCGAGTTCGGATAAGATCTTTCTTTTTTCGGTTTTATCAAGGTGATACCACCTTCGCCATTCGTCCCCTATCTTTAGTTCTATATCCAAACTGACCAGAAAATTTATACATGCTTCTTCATCACCGGTGAGACCGGGTAATACTGGATCGTTGGCATACTGTAGAACTTTGAATAATGGCCGACTTTCCAGCCCGTAAAACCTAGCATCGATACGTTTTTCTATGTGTCCCTTAGATAATCCCTCTTTTAGTATCTCTCTATTCTTGCCGATGAGTCTTCCCTCTTTAGTTGCCTGAAGATCGCCCACTGCCCCAACCACGGCTAGTTTAGAAAGATCTGTGTTTTTACCTAGTTCTCTAGCGACCAAGTATGTCGCTCCTGCACCGCTGAGTTCTGAAGCTCCATCGATACCATACCTATGAGGATTGAGTTCAGATATATTTGAACTAGTATAGTTCATCAGATTTCCCCTGTCTTTAAGTCTGACTTGAGAGGGTTTTCCCTGAGGCTCATGGTGATCGGTAATAACACAGTTCATACCCTTTAGGTCATCAAGTTGTCCACTCCCTAGATCAGTGAACCATATCAGTCCATGATCTTTATCTTTGATCTCCTTCAATTTCTCTTTCTCAAGCTGTTTGATGAACTCGTAATCAACATCGGTGCCACATCTAGACAATGATTCATATGCGATACTTGCAGACGAAAGTCCATCGGCGTCGATGTGTGAAATTATGTGTACTTTTTTTGAGTCTTTAAGTTTATCCGAGATCTCTTTGGCTTTTTCCTTCAAGTTATCCAATGGTATAACGTGACTATAGAAATAAAACTTACCCTGTATAATATGGGTTTATAAATTAAGCGCTGGTATATCAATAATGTTCATATACAACCTATGTTTTAAATTAGGTAATCATGGTAAAAAATTTCACCGCAAAAGACAAAGTCATAGTTCATCTTCTGGAATATTATGAAAAAAAAGATAAATATCCCCAGCCTGCTGAGGTAACTCAAGAGGGGATCGCAGAATGTATAGAATCTAAACAGAATACGGTATCCTATGCGGTTAGGACTCTGGTAAAAGAAGGTGTCCTACACGAGAGGACCACCAGGGTCGTTGGAAAGAGGCAAAGAAGGAAAGGATATTTCCTGACAGATCAGGGTGTAGAAAAAGCTAGAAAAAAAAGAGAAGAGATGGCGGATGAAAGGGTAAAATTGAATGTCGATGGAGAGGAAAAAGAGGTTTTTGTTAAAGATGTGAACAAATACCTAAATTTGAATCTGTCCTACATAGAGATACTTAACAGAGTCGAGAACGGGGGTTTAGAACTTTCAGTAGATGAAACTGAAAAAGATATGATCAAACATCTTGTACAGATGCCTAAACCACCTGTCTCCGATATGGCAGGAACTAAGGAGTTCAAGAGATGGTGGGAAGGAGATAATAGCACTTTGATGCTTGTTGAGGGAGAAGAGGGTATCGGAAAGACATCTTTGTTGACCCGTTTTATCAAAGACATGGAAGGGAAAACGAACTTATTTTATTTTAAGCTCCAGGAGTGGCAAACACCTAGAAGATTTTTAGACCATCTCTCCAAATATTTATCTAAAGCAGGAGAACATAAATTATACTCTTATCTCGAAGCCTCTAATCGACTCGATACGAAAGAAGTTCTTAGCAACTTAGAGATCGATCTAGAATCTTTTTCATCGACACTGATAGTCATAGAGGACGTAATAGAAGGTTCTCTAGCTAAAGATATGATAATCAATATATTGAAGATACTGGAAAAGCGATCTTCTCTGAAGATGATAATATCCACTCCTTCCGATGATTTATCGATGTATATTCCGAAAGGGACCCTTGAAAGATTTAAAATGGAACCCGAAGACGGATTGACCTATGATGAAAGGTTGGAAGAGTTCTTTGAGATATCTGAAACTGATACATCAGTGATAGATAGTGTGTTGAACACAAGGCTAACATCTGAAGAAATCCTTGCGTTATCCTACATATCAGTATACAGAGAATCCGTTGAGAATAACGAAGTCGTAGATCTGGAACATGTGAATAAATATACCTTGAAAAACCTTCTCCAAACTCCTTTATTTGCCTCAACGGTAGATGGAAGATTGATAGTTCATAAGATACCAAGACAGAGGTTACTTGAGACTATGGTTTATAAGGATCGGCTTTTCTTACACGGAAGGGCATTCAAATATTACTATAATATACCTGTTAGAAATGCAGTTGAATCCCTTGAATGTGTGTATCACGCTGTTCAATCTCGGAAACTTAACAAGGCCGCCGATGAGCTAGAATTGAACGGAGATAAGATACTATCCTCTGGATATTCTGGTTCCTTGATCCAGATACTAGTAGGTCTTGATATAGCCGGTTCTCCAGAAAGGTACGGATCTATAATCGGTTATTTTGTTGCAGAATGTTATAGGATAGAAGGGGATCTCGAAAGATCAGAGAAAAGATTCAAAGCCCTGCTCAAAAGGACTGAAGATATGGGTATGAAATCAAAAGCTCATGAAGGGCTGGGTGATATCAAAGCTGAACTGGGAGATTACAAAGAAGCTGGAAGAGAATACGATAAAGCGGGGTCTATCCTAGAGAAGGGAGAAGAAGGTGATGAATCTCATCTAGGTCGAATATATTTTAAAATTGCCCAGTTATTCAACAAAAAGGGAAATTACACAGAGGCTAAAGAATATTTGAAGAGAGCCATAGAGATACTTGAAGACCAAAGGATATATTCCTTATTGACCTCTTCTTATTTCCTGCTGGCGAGGATAGAAAAAAGCAGAGGGAAATGGGAAAAAGCTCTTGAACATTTTAAGAAAGGAGTCGATTCATGGAAGAAGATAAACGAGAGCTATCAAAGGGTTGGAAGATTACATGATATAGGTTCTTTTTATAAAGTTATCCGTGAGTTGAGCAACGCTGTAAAGTTCCTAAAAGAGACCATAGAAACTTGTGAAAAATTCGGTTATAGATATCTCAAAGCTCAAGCACTGTTGACATTGAGTGAGTGTTACCTCGAAGAGGGAGAACATGAAGAGGCTGTAGACACCGCTAAAGAGGCTAAAGATATATTCACATCTCTTGGTAAGGAAGATGAGCAGGGATACGTACATGCTCTTTTCGGACAGATCTATCTAAAGATGAACAAGGAGGATAAAGCGGAAGATCACATCAGCAGGGCTATTTCGATATATCAAAAAATCGGTTCCTCTTATTCACTGGGGTTGGCCTATTTCTCCATGGCTAAACTTCAGGAGAGGAAAGGGAACCAACAGGGCATCGCTGACAACTACAGAAAAGCTCTGTTGTCTATAACATCTAGCGGAGCTTCCGAGATGGCACAGAAGATAAAACGAGAGATGAAGACCGTGCCCCTTTCCATGTGAGAACATGTCGAAGTTATCCCATGATATAATGGAAGAACTTTTTTTTAGGATGGATATAAAAGACCCTTCTGTAGTCATGGGTCCCAAGTTTGGAGAAGACGCAGCGGTGATAGAAATAGACGGTGTTAATTTAGTGATCCATACCGATCCGATCTCTGGGGCCCTTGAAAATATCGGTTGGCTAGCCATCAATATAGCTGCAAATGATATCGCTGTAACTGGAGCTGAACCCCGATGGGCTCTTTGTTCCATCCAGATACCCGAAGAGATGGGTAAAGAAGATATAAAAAAGATCTCAGAAGATTTGATAGATGCGGCTCAGGACTTAAATGTAACCATCATAGGTGGGCACACTGAAACAGTTTCTAGGATAGATCGACCTTTGCTATCAACAACCATGATGGGGCTAACTGAAGAACCAATCTTCACATCCGGTTCAATAGGTGGAGATAAGATAGTACAGATAAAGCCAGCGGCTATCGAAGGATGTTGGATCTTAGTCAATGACTACAAAGAAAAACTACTCGAGATGGGTGTACGGGAAAAAACTGTAGATGAAGTCATGGGTTGGAGTAAAGATATCAGTGTAGTTCAACACGCTTTGAAGATGATGGATAAAGCCACGTCCCTCCATGATCCTACAGAAGGTGGGATCTTACAAGGACTCTACGAGATGGCCCATTGTTCAGGCAATGATTTCTACATCGATGCTGAAATAGAATTACAAAAGGAAACCAAGGAGATATGTGAAATCCTAGATATAGACCCACTATATCTGATCTCTTCTGGATGTTTATTGGCTACTGTTACAGAGGGAGTCGATTGTGATGAAGGCAAAGTTATCGGTGAGGTCTGTGAAGGAGATGGAAGATTGTTTTATCA
>PULU01000123.1 GCA_003551065.1 Thermoplasmata archaeon
ATATTAAAATCGATAAAGAAAGAGATAGCTATCGGCCTGGTTAATGGTTTAGCTTTGGGTTCTCTATTCGGGATCTTAGCATATATTTTCCAGAGAAACATAGTGCTTTCGTTCGTTGCTGGAACTGCTTTAGGTGTCAACGTCATATTAGCAGGGATAATCGGTGGTTCAATGCCCTTTTTAATAAAAAAATTTGGAAAAGATCCCGCGATGATGACCGGTCCTGTATTGACGACTATAACAGATATGACTGGAGTTACCATATATCTAGGGTTGAGTACTGTATTTCTCGTATATATGCTTTAAAAGTATTAAGAGGGATTATGTAGAAACAAGGGAAAAAATATTTATAGCAACTCAGCATACTCTTGAATATCAAGATAACACCCTCCCACCCCCCTCCCTTATTATTCTAGTTTTTTCTTATAAGAAGTAAAAACCATATCGACATGCTTTTTTGTATCGTCATACAAATGTTTATATAATTAAATCAATTATCCATCGGGAGTGTTTGGTGAGAAAAGAAGACCCGATATATTAAATGGTAGAATCATACCTACGCTATTTCTTTTAGGTTGGCCTATAATGGTGGAATCTGTACTCCAAACTGCCTACAGCCTTACAGATACCTTCTGGTTAGGGAACATGGGTGGGATCGAGGGTCGGGAAGCACTAGCTGCAACCCAGATATCTTGGCCTATTATATGGCTGATGGTTTCCATAGGGACCGGGTTCGGTATCGCAGCTATAGCTCTTGTTTCTCAGCATACAGGTGCAGAACGCTTCGGTGAAGTAAATAAAGATGCTGGGCAACTGATGCTTTTTTTCCTAGTGTTCTCATTGGTTATAGCTATTATAGGTTACTTGATATCACCCTTATTGATCAATATAGTAATAGGTGATAATCCCGAGGTTGCCAGACAAGGTATCATATTCATAAGAACTACTTTTCTCAGCCAACCTTTCATGTTTATTTTTATGGGTTATGCGTTCTTGTTGAGAGCTTGGGGGGATACCGTAACACCTATGATCATCACCGCTGTAGCTGTAGGTCTTAATATATTATTGGACCCTCTTTTCATATATGGATGGGGTCCTTTCCCCCAATGGGGTATATTTGGAGCGGCCTTTGCCACCTTGATAACTCGAGGGATAGCAGCCGTTATCGCTATCTATCTCTTGTTCAGCGGAAAGGTTGACATTCGATTGAAACTGAAAAATATGAAACCCGATTTCAAAAGACTAAAGAAATTTTTGAAGATAGGTGCCCCGGCTAGTATCGGCAACAGTGGAACTGCTTTTGGTTTCGTTATATTGACCTTTGTTATCGCGAGAGTAACGAACAGTGAGGCATCGCTGGCGGCATACAATGCCGGTGATAAAATACTGGGACTAATGTTCATATTTATGGGTGGTTTAGCCGTAGCTATGACTACTATGGTCGGCCAAAATCTTGGTGCTGGGAATATGGAAAGATCTTCAGAAGTGGTAAAAAATGGTATTTTCGCCCTGGCTGGGATCATGACGATATTTACCCTTGTTTTATTCCTATTTAGGAAAGAGTTCATAATCATCTTCAACCAGGATCCAGATGTTGTTAAGATCGGAACCGAATTTCTATTGATTTTCTCACTAAGTATGCCTTTTTTCGGGGTATTTAGAGCTGTGAACGCAGTCTTTGAAGGTTCGGGCCACACAAAATATCAGATGGTCATGAATCTTTTTAGATTATGGGGTTTAAGGGTCCCTCTTACAGTACTTTTTGCTCTTGTTATCGGTCTCCAATCTACAGGTGTTTGGATAGGCATGTCACTCAGTAATGTTTTAGCCGCGATAATAGGTATACTACTGCTGAATTCTGGTGTTTGGAAAAAAAAAGTGATCGAAAAGGATTAAAAAGGGTATGGGGCCGCCGAAATTTGAATTCGGGTTCCTACCGCCCCGGGGTAGAAGGATGGGCCAAGCTACCCTACGGCCCCAAAATGAAAAGTAAAAGGTTTTTAGTAGCCCATGACGTCGTCTATCAGGTCTTTGTGGGTAAGGATCATCCTTCTACAGCAGTATCTTTCGATACCTAGATCATCTAGAACCTCTGCCGGTTCCTCTCCACGTTCAACCCTACTTTCGTATACTTCGTATACGTTTGCGATGACTTTTCCACATGTGAAACATCTTATTGGTATGATCATTGTATATATCACCGATATGATTTCTGCCTTTTCTTTCGGGCTCCACGACCCATGGGTTGTTTGGGTAATTTTCTTCTTGGATCGGATACAAGAAGACTCCTATCGTATTCTTTGAATAAGTCTTCAAGTTCTGGATCATCAAAATAATCGATAAAGCAAAGGGCTATGGCTGTCCTTGTGGCTCCAGACTGTCCCATGATACCTCCACCTTTAACATTAACTTTTAGATCAATTTTATCCGCTCTATCGCCGACCAACTGAATAGGCTCCATTATCTTTAATTTTGCTATCTCAGGAGTAAATATCTCCAGTGGTGTACTGTTGATCCTTATCCTGCCTTCACCTGGACGGATCGTTGCTTTCGCGATAGCTTCTTTCTTTTTACCTGTTCGGGTCAAAACTTCTTTTTTTCCCATATCTGATACCTCTAAAATTTAGCTCCGAGATATTTGGATATCTCTCCAAGGCTCAAGCCTCTACTCGTTTCTGTTGTCTTTACATCTTCCCCAAGGAATTCATCACCTTGGAATTCTTTAGGTACTCCGATGTATGCTCTTAATCTTTTAAATGCTTTTCGTCCCCGTGGTTGTTGGTAAGGTAACATACCTCTGACAGTCCTTTTAAATATCCTTTCTGGTCTTCTAGGATAATAAGGTCCTTTCCTAACCTTACCTCTTTCACGTTTCTTTTTATAATCTTCTAAGATCTTGATCTTATCGCCGGTTAAGAATATCTTCTCTGCATTAACGACTCTTACGTCTTCACCGGATAAAAGTTCTTGAGCGACCTCCGTTGCTAAACGGCCTAATATCTTGTCCTCTCCATCATAAACTTTCATGTTATCATCCCATCAATCTGATACCGCTACCTTCGGGGTTCTGTTCTGCCAGTTTACGGATACTCATATATTTTCCACCTGCACCTGATATGCCTTCCTTGGCACTATCGCTGGCCTTGAATGAACCAACGATTACTTTTTTGGTCAGGTATCCTGAACCGAGTACCTTGCCTGGAACTATGATCTGTTCATCCTCATTGGCGTGTCTTTGGATCTTAGAAAGGTTTACTTCTGCCCAGTTCTTTGAGGGTTTTGCCAACCTTTCCGCCACGTCTCGCCAGATGGGGGCGTCTTGCTCTCTTGCCATCTCCTTGAGGTCCTTTATAAGACGCACAAGGTTAGGGTTCGTTTTATTTTCTATCGTCATATCTGACTCCTCCGACGCAGCAGGAGGGATACTCCTGCCATATGCGGGTATGCCGTTGCAGAGAGGATGGTATTTATAAATGTTACTGATAGAACGAGGATATATCCAATTCGTTATTTGAGATGATAAAGATAAGCCGGGTATTTGAAGTACTTGATCGAATACCATATTATAGTGTTGATTATTTAGAATTAGAAAAACATGGTTTTGGATAAAACTTTACACCGTAACTATTATATTTAAGGCACACCTAAACATTTCTAGAAAAATAGAAAATTACAAGTTAAAAAATGGAGTTGTATAAGATATGCGATACCTACTTTTGATAACTATAATCGGGCTATTAAGCGGTGTGATCGGAACGGCTGGTGGAGGTTTAGCCGTTGTATTTCTCAAAACTATAAGTAATAGATTATTGAGCATTCTCCTGGGATTCTCCGCCGGTGTGATGGTCGCTATAACTTTTCAGGAATTGATACCTGAAGCTATCGAAGATGGTACTATCTGGACCGCCACTTTAGGGATTTTAATTGGGGTAGGTATAATAGGTATTTTAGACGTAAAGTTCCCTCACAGACATTTTTCTATGTTCCTCGATGGAGACAAAGAGAAAGGTAAGCATCTCAAGACCGGGGTTCTTCTGAGCTTAGGTATCGCCATGCATAACTTACCAGAAGGAGTAGCTATCGGGGTAGCATTCATATTGGGCATCGAGTTCGGACTCGGGGTCGCTCTTTTGATGGCTATCCACAACTTCCCTGAAGGGATGGCAGTAGGAGCTGCGATGTGTGTAGGCGGAGTGAAAGGTTCTAAAGTAGCCCTAGTCACTGTTTTAGCAGGAGTTCCCATGGGTATAGGGGCTCTCATAGGCGGCCTTTTACATGGAGTTTCTGATGTTATATTGTCTATCGGCTTTGGTTTCGCCGCTGGGGCGATGTTATACATCGTGTTCGATGAGTTAATTCCAGATGCACATCGGAAAATGAAAGGGCATTATGCGATAATAGGTATACTTTCTGGCATCATATTAGGTATAATCTTCCTCGAACTCCTTCATCATTGAAACCTATAAACAATCGAAGATTTTAAAAATAGGTACTCTTTCCTTCAAACATGGGCATTATAGTAGGTAAAGATTCAAAAGTAGTGGTACAGGGCATAACCGGTACACAAGGCAAGTTCCACAGTAAGTACATGAGAGATTACGGTACGAACATAGTTGCTGGAGTCACTCCAGGAAAGGGTGGAAAAGAAGTCGATGGTGTACCTGTTTTTAACACCGTTGAAAGAGCTAAAGAAGAAACAGGAGCGAACACTTCCATAATTTTCGTTCCAGCACGCTTTTGCAAGGATGCTGCTTTCGAGGCCATAACCGCAGGTATGGATCCGGTTGTAATCATAACTGAGAGCATACCCGTTCAAGACTCTTCTGAGATAATGAGAGTTGCAGAGTTACACGATACAACGATAATAGGACCGAACACCCCTGGGATAATTACACCTGGAGAATCGAAGGTGGGTATCATGCCTAATCATATCTTCGAACAGGGTAAGATAGGTTTGGTCTCTAGAAGTGGAACTTTGACTTACGAGATCGTAAATTCGATGACAAAAAGAGGTTACGGACAATCTACAGCATTCGGACTAGGTGGTGACCCGATAGTAGGGATGGATTTCATAGATTCTTTACAGCGCTTTGAAAAGGATCCAGACACTGAAGCCATGGTCCTTATCGGTGAGATCGGCGGAAATGCAGAAGAAAAAGCAGCTAGATATATCGATAAGAACATCGAAAAACCTGTTGTTGCATACATAGCCGGTAGAACAGCACCAGAAGGAAAAAGGATGGGTCACGCAGGTGCCATCGTTTCCGAAAGCGGAACAGGAACCGCTGAGTCAAAGATCAAAGCATTCGAGAAAGCTGGAGTTCCCGTAGCTAGGATGCCTGGTGATATAGGTAAATTATTGGATAAAGAACTATAGTCGATCCAATAGTTTTGGTAATTCATCACCGATCTTACCTTCGATGAAATGATCGGTTACACTTCTAGTCAAAGGGGTTTCTTCAAGGTTGATCTCGATGACCGTAGCTCCGCTTTCCTTAGCTATCGTTGGGATAGAAGCTGCTGGTTGAACCACGGCAGAGGTTCCTAGACTCAATATAAGGTCACATCTTTCAGCTTCAATCCACGCATTTCTGAGAACATCCTCAGGGAGACGTTCCCCAAAAAGGACTACATCTGGTTTCAAGATATCATCACAGTTACACGTCGGTATGTTTCCCTGAATAATCTCATCCTTAAAATCACTGGTTTTATACTCTTTATAGCATGAAGGGCAGATCAGTCTATCTAGGGAACCATGAAGTTCGAGTACTTCTTCATTACCGGCCTTCTGATGAAGCCCATCGATATTTTGGGTGATAACCGATTTTAGACC
>PULU01000079.1 GCA_003551065.1 Thermoplasmata archaeon
CCAACCATCTGTTCATCGATCTCAGAGATACCAACCATCTCAGCTTCCTGATTTGCAGAGTACATGTACAGAGAAGCGGTTCCTATCAATGATATTATAACTGAAATGGTAAGAAGCTTTTTTTCGTCGATCACTATATTCACCTTTCTATTATGGACTCCAATTTTTGTTCTAGTAGTTCTGCCGGAATGTCAGAAACTGTTATCTTCGTGGTCCGTCCCGTACCTGTAGAAACAGTCTTAGAATCCAGAAGTCCTTCCTCGGTTAGCGATTTGATATACTTCCAGAATTGGGTATGTCCTAGTGTATTGATACCGTATCCTTCAGTGGTAACTTTATACTGCTCTTCCAATTCACCAGTGGTCGTGAATGCCTTGTTTTTTAACAGGCGGGCACTAGCCAGCAGGATGATCTTTTCCTGTTCATTAAGGGACCTGATCCTATTTTCAGTGAAATATGGATCCACTTCGGCTTTAGCGTGTCTGATCTCCTCGGCATCGATCTTATCTCTCGATTTTTCTTCGGTCAGGAGAGCTGATTTTTCCATGAGCTCGATGCCTAATCTAGCGTCTCCTCTTTTAGCAGCTATGTCTGCCAGCAACTGGAGTTCCTGTTCTTTTATAGAATCTGGATAAAGGGCTAATCCGCTGCGTTGTTCGAGTATATCGTACAACTCGCTGGGGTTATACTTAGGGAACTTGATTCGATTACCTCTTTTGAAAGAACTCAGGGCCCCCTCTTCTAGGAATTCTAGTGCGTTTTTTTGTGAGATAAGTATCAATGATACGCTACCTTGGGGTGTAAAACTCTCGTCGTCGAACCTGGAAAATAGGTATATCAGTTCGGACCCGTCCTTTTTTATCAGGTGATCGACTTCATCGAGTATGATCATCAGGTGGATACCTTTTTCTTTGATATGCTTACCTAATATCTTCATCATCTCTCCAACAGAGAATCCT
Organism: Thermoplasmata archaeon; assembly: GCA_003551065.1. GTDB lineage: Archaea > Thermoplasmatota > Thermoplasmata > Halarchaeoplasmatales > Halarchaeoplasmataceae > Saliniplasma. Next base: position 960 of record PULU01000079.1, read on the forward strand.
CTGTCGGGAAATCTTTTGTCAAAGTGTGAGACCATCTTCCACATGGCCTGACTGTTGTTGTTGCTCCTCCTACAGTTCACAAAGATATAATCCAGCTTCTTACCCTCTTCTGAAGCCCATTTTTTAAAATCTAAACAGAATCTTTTCGCAGTAGCAGTCTTCCCAGTTCCAACGCTGCCCTGCAGGAATACATTCTGTGATATATCTGAATCTACAACGCCTCTAAACAGGGTGAAAAGCCTGTTGATCTGTTTGTCTCTATTTGGTAGTTCCCTTGGAACGTAATCAAAAGAGAGTTTCTTGTGATCCTTTATAATCTTGTTCTTTGTTCTTCTGAAAGCCATCATTATCTATGCTCATTTTTAGATTTATAATCCTGCACCGCAGTTTTCACAGCTATCCGCTGCAGGCTCATTTTGATCTTCACATATAGGACATATAAGTGTTTTCTCATCGTCGTCTTCGTAGTTCGTTGTTTCTTCTTGGCTTGGATTACTCATATCTTCCTGCATTTTGATATCGTCGATTGATTTAGGTAGCACTGAATCTGTTATAGTAACTTTTTTCCCAGCTTTCAACTCTCCTGCATATTCCACACTACCTTCTACTTTCACCCCTTCCTGAAGTGTAACATAACCAAGAGATGAGATGTTGCACACATGAGAATCTTTTGCTATATTCACATCACCATCACTTTCTATATCACCACTGGAGACCCCTTCACTTAATGAGATATTTTTTCCCTGTACGATCCCTTCTATCTTTGATGATTTACCTATATCCACATCACCATCTTTTGATATGATACTTCCATTTACCGTAGTATTATTTCCGATGTTGATATCTTTATCAGACTCTATGGATCCGTGGATATCGACTGAATCCTCTATATTTACCACATCTGCGGATTCTATATCACCGTTGATTATGCTGTTGGGATGAAGGACCAATTCCTCTTTTGATTTGATGGCAGGTTCTCCTAGGATGTCTCTAGAACGTTCTAATTCACTCATCAATTCTTTATTTTCTTCATCAAGGTCTTGAACTTCTTCCCGGAGCATCTCGTTTTCTTCCTCTAGTTCCCCCAATAATGTTTTTTCTTCATCACTTAGATGCTCTAGATCGCCACTTTTATCGATTTTGTAGAGTAATTCTTGTATCCTCTCTTCCTTTTCTTGGATGGTCTCTTTTTTTTCATGAAGGAGTTTTCTTTTTTCTTTTTCCAACTTTTCTACTTGTACTGTAAGCTTTTTTAGTTCATTTTTTAGTTTACTGACTCTCTTCTTGTATTGCTCCATCTTTTTACGGACCTGCTTTTTACTCACCATTTTAACTCCTACTAGAAATAATCAAGTACAAATTATTTATTATTTCCCATCTACCTTTCACACTTTCTTCCAACTTTCTTCTTCCATCTTTTCAACTATGCCATCTACTCTTTCAACCTCTATGATAACAAATGAATTGCCCTTCTTAGACAATCTCATGAGGTTCTTGCTTATGACTTTCTCTCTGTATCTTTCCAAATCTTGAAACCCTTTGAGCCTGTTGATGGCTTTGTCCCATTCGATAGCAAAATCTTTTGGGTTATCACTGATGAATCTCTTCATTTTAAGCCGTTTCTCTCTCAGGGATTGTAGTATCCACTGACTTCCACTGACATGCTCACAATAGGCCATGCTGTAGTGTTCTTCATCCATGTCCACAGGTATCAATTTTATACCGTTCTTTCTACAGTATTTTAGAAAAGCAACGAATGAGGGTGGAGGTAAACTGACTTCGCCGAACCTTCCCAGATTCTCTGCGTATATCTTTTCAGGTTCATTGGGTTCTATGGACACCTCAATATCTTCTAAAACTAACTTCTTTAGCCCTTCTAATTCCCCATCAGATACTGCGATACCGCCTATATCGAAGTCCTTATTTTTAGCTTGTTTCATCGTTCGTTCAGCTTCTGAAGTGAGCCCTTTTACTATATCCATGATGTATATCTTGGTCCCATCTTTTTCAAGGATATACAGATCAATCACCCTTTCTTTCTTTTAGAAGGTCGGTGATATCCTTTTTACTCTCGATGGATCTCAGTTCCGTTCTATCTATTATAGGTATACCTTCTATATTTACCCTAGTGACTCTTTTTTTGAGGAAAAGGACAGAGTCTCTTTCTGTGACCTGGGATATATTAGAAACGATCTTTGCCTTCCGTTTGATCTCTTTTGTTTCCTTGGCTTGGACTCCAGTGAGGAGAACGTCTTTCTCGTCTTCGGTTATAGCCTCGAAAGGGCAGCTCCAGGTCGGTACTATCCGATACCCTATAGAAGCCAGATAATCGAATATATCCCGATCGAAATCGCTCATGTTCACTGGAAAATCAGGAGCATATTCATTGTCTTCGGAGTATTCAAGCGGGTTAAGAGGCATTATCAGATCTTCTCCAAGGTATTCTTGGAGTTTTAAAGCTACTTCAAGGTCTGCTCCCATCCCCTTCTCATATTTTTGGATGGCTTTACGGGATACTCCACCTATATCTGCCAATCTATTCAATGAGACCTTTTCTTCTTCCCTAGCTTTCTTGATAAGGTCGGAATCTATTTTAACGTAAAAACCACCCGGTGCAGAAAAAACGTAGGGGGGTACTCCTTCTATGAACATATCGTGAAGGGTTTCCAGGGATAGCAGTGGTACTCCTTTTCTAGAATAGATGACACCCTGTTCGAGACGTTTATTCCCGCCCCTCTCTGCAATAAAAAGAGGTGAACCGTTTAATACATCGCTTAGGATCTTCAACTCTTTAGCATTCCTCATCCTCGAACTGTCTGCATTGATCGATACCCCTATTATAAGCAGTTCATCATCTTTGCGGGCTATTATATCGAAACTTATGTTTCTATCATAATGCCTTTCGGAAAGGTAGAATCCAGCCTTAGCAAGTATATTTCGAACACTATCGATCAACTGGAGTCGCTTCATGGCTATTTAAATTACTTTAATGTTCTATATAAATATGACGGTGAACACCAAGAGATATTGAAATCGAAACCGATAAAAACCAGTTCGATGGTTTAGATGATATGACTGAACTCATCTACATGCCCGACATCGAGAGCAATTACATCAAAGAATTCAAAGCTAGGGTGCAGACCTCTGGGAAGGATCATGTCGTTCTAGACAGAACCGCCTTTTACCCTGAAGGCGGAGGCCAGCCTTCGGATACCGGAAAACTGGATTGGGAAGAAGATACAAGCAAGGTGGTCAAGGTAGAGAAGAAAGGGAAGGTGATACATCGATTAGATGGTCCTATACCTGAGGAAGGGATAGAAATCAAAGGTCATATCGATTGGGAAAGAAGATATGAACATATGAAACTCCACACGGCTCAACATCTGTTTTCAGCAGTGGTTTTCGATTTATTCGACGGAAGAACTGTAGGTAATCAGATATATACTGATTACTCACGAGTCGATTTCGAACCAGTGGACCTATCTGATGAGGATATAGAACAGATCGAGGACGAGGTAAATTCTCTGATCTATGGATCGCTTCAGGTACGGATATATGATGAGAAAAGGGCAGTTCTTGAAGATCAGTTAGATGACTGTAGGGTAGACCTGTCTTTGATCCCCAAATCTATTAAGAACTTGAGGGTTATAGACATAGATGGATACGATATCTGTCCATGTGCCGGGACTCATGTACGAAATACGGACGAGATCGGTTCAGTTCAGATAACTAATAAAGAGAATAAAGGTAAAAACAGACAGAGAATATATTATGAGATGATCTAATCAAAAAATAGTTCCCAATAGATAGTCGAAGCCGTCCATGGTTTTTTCTTGACAACAGATTCATCGAACTCGATTATCTTCTCTGCTAGGTCTAGAGGAAGGCATTGATATATCCCATAGGGTATCAAGAATTTTTCGTGATATCTCACATCCTTTATACCTTTGATATCGTTGAACCTATCTACCATTAAGGAATTTGAGAACATCCGGCTTTTCTGAGGGAGTGCCCACTGGTATAACATACGAAGACTCATCGGATGCAGTGACTCGAATACGAATTTATGATTTGTAACCCTCATCACTTCTTTGATGAAATCATCTACCTGGTGTGGTCTTAGTAGATGAATAAATCTCATGCTGATGGTCACGTCGAAACTATCGTCTTCAAAGGGCAATCTTAAAGCATCTCCGACGAGGTAATCCGCTTCACCCTTCGAAAGCATCTCTCTGCTGGCATCTAGACCTACCACATCTCCTCCCCTTTTCGTGAGCATCTCTGCAAACCTACCAGTCCCTGTAGCGATGTCCAACACCTTCTTTCCCTTCGGTTTTACTAGAGACAAAACCATCTCTTTTTCTTTGAAATCCAGAACTAATCCACCCCTATTGAATCTCTTTTCATCGTACTTTCTAGCCACCTGTTTTTTCTGATACCATCTGCTTCCTTTGTTCTTCATTCGAAAGGTATATTGCCTACCACTTTTTTATAAAGTTCGGTAACCTTATGAAAGGTAAAATCGAGGAAGAAGAGGAGATCTATCTCAAAAAATTAGCCCAAAAGGTCGAAGAAAGCCAGTTCGAAAGTACCTTTTTTAGTCAAGTAGATGGAAAAAACCATACTCATTTTGGCAGTGTTATAAAGGAGATAAAGGATGCAGATGAGAACACCCATATAGTTAAGATAAGACCTCCTCTCTTCCTTTTGAGCGGTATCTTAAGCAATATATCACGTAAGTTGTCTGGGATGGAGAATCTTAAGATACTCGACAACAAGAGATGGCAGGCTAGAGAGGTGGAACGTATAAAAGATCTTCATCCTGATTTGTTTTCCCAGGAAACCGAATATGAGAATGCATTTTTGATGGAGAAGATAGAGGGAGAGGTTCCTTATGAGATCTTGATAGCTAGAGATGTAGACAATGATACGAAGATAGACATCATAAAAAAATTGGTAAAAGCGTTAAAAAAGATACACGATAAAGACCTGTATCACGGGGAACCAACGACACAAAACTGTATATTGGGAGATGATGGCGATATCTACTGGATCGATTTTGAGATCGAGTATCATGAAGATCTTACAGATCTTGAAAGAGAGGCTAGGGACTTGGAACAGTTAACGATGTCTCTCTTATGGGCATTTGAGGAAGAAGGGGAAATAGGCATGAGCGATAAAGACCTGGTCGAACTCATTTTTGAAACCTATGGTGATAGAGATGTCATCTCGACTTTTTCCAACAATCCAAAACTCCCCTTGTTCGGTCCTCATAGGGTTTTTCAGTTGTCTTTCGTTTCTCTTAAACGCTTTTATCAAGTTCAAGTAAACTTGATGGATTATCTCAGGGAGTATCTTGACTGATGATGGAAAGCATCTCAAATGATAAAAGGAAACTCTTTAAAGAGATAGGACGAGGTCTTCTAACTTTAGTACCTGCATTAGCAGCTGCAGTTATTATATTGATGCTGGGTTCTGAAGTATATTTAGCGGTGTCAGCAGTTTTATTGAATTATTATTTTGCCGTTGGTGTAGGATGGGTAACCTCTCCGTTGGTCGGACTATCAGCTGGGCTAGGACCGGTATATCTTATCTTACTTTTAGTATTTGTAGCAATTCAGAGTTCATTATTTGTGAGTGTGAACTACGATCTATTGGAAAGATTCCCACTTTTAGGTAGATTGTTTAAAAAGACCCGTAAAAAGGCAGATGATGTGATAGAAAAACACGAACTAGCTGAAAATATCAGTTATGTAGGTATATTCTGGCTTATGTTCCTTCCTGTTTTTGGCACAGGCCCGATGGTCATGAGTTTCGTTGGACGTATATTATCTCTAAATTGGTGGAAAGTCTGGCTCACCATAAGTTTCTCCGCCGGTGTTAGATATTCTTTGATGGTAATCCTAGTGTACTATGGATTTTTTTGATCAACGATAACACTTTTAAACGGTCCTGTTTTGGGGTAGCCGAATCCATGAATGAAGAAACAGCCCCATGTAACAGCAAGATAACCGATGTTGGTGGTGTAAGGAAACTGATAGTAAATTGTAAAGACTGTAGTGAAGACTTTTCATTTAATGATTGTCTCAAAGGATTGGTTTTGGCTTTTCAAGATAATTATGATGTAGAGTCACTAGTACTTTCTGATTTCATAGAAACTCAATTTATTGGAGACGAATTAGAGATAATCGAAGGTTTGAGGCAGATTTCAGATGAGCTAGATAGACTATCCGCCAGGACCGGTGGAGCAGATTGTACCGGATGTGAAATAGAGCCCAAAAAAATGTATTCTACCCTAAAAGATCGCTTATTGACCGATCATGAAAATTTCTATCAGTCGTTATCTGATTATGCCATCAAGATCATAAAAAAAGAGGGATGCAAGGACTGTCGAAGATCTGCGAAAGAAGAATTTACTGTCTTAGGTAAGAAGGTACTTGAATATAGATCTAAGATCTTATTGGATGCTTATGGAATTTTGAGGTGAGATAATCGAATATGCAGATATACTGAAGGAGCTCCGTAGAGTCAAGGGCCGCAAAGTCCAGGAAGGCATTTTCAAGATATTGTCTGAGGATCAAAACGTGCGTCCAGGTTTTTCTTACACATGGGTATGTGAACGGGTCCCGGATATGTCCAAGAGGGTATTGGAGTATGAAGTAGATGGAACTACCGTTGGTTTATATAGGCTATCAGAGGAAACTGAGGACCTTTACCATGTACTTCCTTCAGAATACGAAATCGATAAAGAGACCGCAGGCTTAGTTTTATCCGTTAAAGAATCTTTGATAGATAGTCATCCAAGTGATATCGATCTTAGTAATCCTTCGCAGATAAAAAATTATGTTAAGAAGCGCGGAAGTAAATTGATCAAAAAACTCGCTGAAAAAGAAGATTTAGACTTAGGAGAGAACAGAAAGAAGGAGATGCAGAGGGTCGATTATTTATCAAGGATACTTGCCAAATATACAGCAGGATATGCGGTAGTTGAAACTCTTCTTAAAGATCCAAACGTCGAAGATATCTACATCGATGCACCTTCGGAAAACAACAACATCTATGTAGAGATCAGTGGGTTGAAAGGTATCCGTGATAAATGCAGGACCAATATATATCTGTCACAGAAAGATATGAAGAGTATATTATCTAGATTTAGGTCAGAGAGCGGTAAACCTTTTTCAGAAGCATTTCCGGTTCTAGAGACAGAGCTCGAAGAATATGGGACAAGGGTAACTGCTATCGGTGATCCACTGAGTCCCGATGGGATGGCCTTAGCCTTGAGACGTAGGGATAGTGAACCTTGGACTCTACCTAAATTAATAAAAGTTGGAAGTTTGACACCAACGGCAGCGGGATTGCTCTCGTTTCTCGTTGACGGCAGAAGTACAATCCTAGTGGCAGGGAGTAGGGGTGCAGGCAAGACAACTTTACTCGGCGCACTTATGTTAGAGTTCCCGAAAAGTCAGCGGATATTGACAATCGAGGATACTAGAGAACTACCGAGCAGAGAGATGCAGCGTTTGGATTATAATATCCAGAGTATGCTGGTGGATTCGTCTCTAGAAGAAGGAGGGATGAACGCCGACCAGGCACTAAGAGTTTCTTTAAGATTGGGTGAATCCTCACTAGTTCTTGGAGAAGTTAGGGGACAGGAAGCCAGGACTCTCTATGAGGCTATGAGAGCTGGAACCGCCGGGAGTGCAGTGATGGGAACTATTCACGGTAATTCACCAGATTCGATTTACGAAAGGGTTGTCCATGATATGGGTATATCCAAGGAGAGTTTCAGTGCTACAGATGTGGTGGTCATAGCCGGTATAATGAGGCCTGGAGGTATGCAGAAAAGGAAGAGAACAGTCACCCACATATCGGAGTACGATGATGAGAGCTTCGATGACCTCATGGAATTTAAAGAAACGCTCCTTCCAACAGATCACCTGAGGAAAGGATCCAAAAAGATAGGCGATATAGCAAGATCGTGGGGATTAACATACGAGGAGACCATCAAGAACATCGAGTTAAGAGCCTATATCCGAGAGAAGATGGTAGAGGCTTCAGAAAAAAAGAGCGATGATCTCCTCTCTCCCAAATGGGTGGCAAGAGTGAATGATAAATTCTGGAATCTTATCGAGGAACACCATCATAGCGGGAGTTATGACGATATAAAAGAAGAATGGACAACATGGTACCAAGAGAGAATACGATATGAGTAGGATCTACGAATATGCATGTAAAAAAGTGAACGCCAAGTTCGGTTTGGATAGGGATGAGCTTCTAGACCGACGGGAGAAACATAAACAGGATTATCTAGAGAAGGCTAGAGGAGTAAGAAAAGCCGAGATGAAACTGAGAGAACTGTTGGCGGCTGAAGGAAAAGGATCTAGAGACTATAAAACACAAGAAAAAAAGGTTGAGAAAGCTAGAAAGGCTCTGGAGATGGCTGAAAAAAGATATACCCGAATGGATTTCAAAAAGACCATGGCTTTTACGGGTATGGATCTTGAATATGAGGAGGTTATACTTTTTTCTGTTTTCAACACTGTATTGACTTTCATGATCATATTTGCAGGAGTTTTCACCTGGAACCTATATCATCCACTCAGTTTGTTCGAGATACTTACCTATATAATACCGATTTTTTTGATAATACCTGTGTCCGTTCTGATATTTTCTGCCAATTATCCTGAGATATACAGTGAACGTATGAAAGCATCAACCATCGGAAAGGCTCCTGAGTGCATAAACTATATGACCATGTCCATGAGGGTCCGCCCTTCCCTTTATAGAGCTATATCATTTTCTGCTGAGAACACCGAGGAACCAATGGCATCAGGGTTGAAGAAGGTCTTGTGGAACGTCCACATGAACGAGAGTTCTAGCCTAGAAGAAGCCTTTTTGGAATTCGCATTGGATTGGGGTGAATGGAACGAAGAGTTGAAAAGGTCTCTCTATGCAGTGCGCTCTTCGATCTTAGAGAAGACCAGTCAAGGACTCCACTCTGCACTGGAGAGAGCTAATCAGATAATAATCGAAGGTACTGAAAGGAAGATCAAAGATTATGCCAATTCACTTTCGACCCCAACTACTATCTTGTTCGCCATCGGGATATTGTTACCATTGCTAATAGGGGCCATGCTTCCGATGATAGCATTGGGAGGATTAGACATATCCAGTTTGGAAGCTTCTCAAGGATCTACTCAGGGTGGGTTGAGTATAATCCACGTAGTACTTTTGATGAACGTTGTATCCCCTTTAGGGGCCTTCATGTATTCGTACAAGATCCTGGGCGATAGACCAGGTACCATATCACAACCAGATGTAGATGAACAAGTAGATAACAAGAATACAGCCGTAATATCATTGATCATAGCTATTGCTTCGACTTTTCTATTCTACACACTCTCACCTCTATTTTCCGTGATATCCCCCCTTCATTACTTATGGGGCCCGGTCTTTGGGATATCATTCTACTGCTTGACTACGACGCTTAAAGCAAAACGGAAAAGAGATAGGATCGTAAAGATGGAAAGACAATTTCCAGATTTTCTATTTCAACTGGGGAGTAGGATCGCTGAAGGTTCATCACCGGAGCAGGCTATCCACATGAGTGCGGATTCTATGAAAGGAACGGAGATAGGTAACCTCTTTGCTGATATATCCTTTAGATTGAAATTAGACCGACTTCCTCTCGATGAGGCTCTATTTGGAAATAGAGGAAGATTGAAATATATCCCATCACGGACGATAAAGGCCACTATGAGGACAGTCGTTGAACTCACCAGTAAAGATCCTAAGCAGGCAGGTAAGACTATAACTAATATCTCCCAATTCTTGAAGGATATGGAGGAGATGGACCACGAGATAAAATCAGAACTATCCAGCAGTGTTGAGATGATGAAGGCTACTTCTGCTGTGTTCGCACCGTTGGTAATGGGTATAGTGGGAGCACTCTATTTTATGTTGGAATCTATATTCACAGATATATCGAACGTTGAATTGATCGCTCCTGAATCCTTCATCGTAGTCCTCGCTATATATCTAATATCTATGAGTTTCGTTATCACTTATTTTACAACAGGTATAGAAAATCAAGTCGATAAGATCGAGTTCAAGCATCAGCTGGGTATCATGCTTTTCGTGAACATCGTGATCTTTTCTTTGGCTGTGTTCGTCGGTAAGGTCGGTATGGTGTGAGACCTTAACATAAATAATATTAAGTACTATTTTACATATATAACACGGAGAGGTATAGATATGAAAAGCAAGATATTAAGGGTCAACATGGACGAACTCACAGTGGAGTTCGAAAATGTTCCTGAAGATTACAAGAATTTGGGCGGTAGAGCACTGACTTCTCAGATCGTAGCTGACGAAGTATCTCCAAAAGCTCATCCTTTGGGGCCTAACAATAAACTAATTTTTGCACCAGGTATAGTTACAGGGACTAATTCTCCTAACTCGGGGAGGATATCAGCTGGGGGTAAATCTCCATTGACAGGCGGTATAAAGGAATCCAATGCCGGAACACCATTCGCCAAGACGTTAGCTCAAAAAGGTATAAAAGCGCTGGTGATCGAAGGTGAACCCAAAAAGGACAAGTTTTATATCCTTAAATTAGGAAAAGATGGAGAACAATTCGTGGAGGCTGACGATTATGTTGGAAAGGGTCTCTACAAGGCATATGAAGACCTTCATGAGGAATTCGGAGAGGGCATCGAGATAACCGGTGTAGGTATAGCTGCAGAACTAAGGGCAGCAAATGCTGGTATATCTTACACAGATCCAGAGGGGATGTCATCGAGGTACTCGGGTAGAGGTGGTCTCGGAGCCGTGATGGCTTCTAAAGGTCTCAAGTTCATAGTGGTGGAAGAGCCTGAGGAAAATATGATAGAGATCAAAGATAAAGAAACCTTCGATAAAGGCAGAAAGAAGTTGGCTAATGCTTTGATGGAACACGATGTTACTAAGAAAGACGGTGCTTTGAACACATATGGCACATCAGTATTGGTCAACATAATAAATGAAAGTGGTGGATTACCTCAGAGAAATTTCTCCGAAGGCAGTGATGATCGATCCGATATGGTTTCTGGTGAAAGAAAAGCTGAAGAGATCAAGAAGAGAGGTGGGGTAAGACCACATAAGTGCAGTCCAAGCTGTATAATCCAGTGTTCTGAGATATGGACTAAGGAAGATGGATCGGATCCTGTTGGAGTCTTAGAGTACGAATCCGTATGGTCTCTGGGTCCCAACTGTGGTATATACGATCTCGATATCATCGGTGAATTGAATCGTGCCTGCAATGACCTAGGTCTTGACACCATAGAGGCAGGTAACACTATAGCCGTTGCCATGGAAGGAGGACTTCTGGATTTCGGTGATGGAGAAGGAGCACTGAAGTTGATGGACGAGATATATAATAAAACACCCCTTGGTAGGATTTTAGCTAACGGTGCAGAATTCACAGGAAGAGCCTTTGGAGTCGATAGGGTACCAACAGTAAAGGGCCAATCCATGCCAGCCTATGATCCAAGACCTATCAAAGGTATCGGTGTTACCTATGCAACAACTCCCATGGGAGCTGATCATACAGCCGGATACGCCATAGCTCCTGAGATAATGGGTGTAGGAGGCGAGGCTGATCCCTTCGATACCAAGAAAGGTGAGTTGTCCAAGAATCTACAGCGTGCTACTGCTGCCATCGACAGTGCAGGTTACTGCCTTTTCATAGCCTTCGCTATCATGGACATCGATGAGGGAATGGAAGGAGTCGTGGATACTGTTAACGGAGTTCTTGGAACAGATTACTCCATCGAAGACGTCATGGACTTCGGTAAGGAAGGTCTTAAGGTCGAAAGAGAATTCAATGAGAAAGCAGGATTCTCAAAAGAAGATGACAGGTTACCCGAGTTCATGAAAGAGGAGAAGCTACCCCCACATAACGTAGTGTTCGACGTTCCCGATGAAGAAATAGACTCAGTCTGGGAGGACTGAAACACCCTTTTTCTTTTTATTGATATGTCTGGAAAAGTCAAGGTAAAGTTGTTCGCTCAGGTCGCTGAGATCGCAAATGGTAAAGAATTTGAATTAGAAGGTGTAGATGTACGAGAGATATTGAAGGTCTTAGTGACAGAGATCGATGAACTTGAAGAACTACTTTTCAAAGACAAAGATCATGCAGAATTGAGGGATGATAAGATAGTACTCAAAGATGGTAGAAATATAGATTATTTGGATGGATTGGACACTGAAGTGAAAGACGGAGATAAGATATCGATCTTCCCAGTGGTCGGTGGTGGTTAGATATCGGTGGTTTGGTAAGATGAAAGTCGATGTTGTGCTATATGGAAAACTCAGAGAAAGAGCCGAGAGTTTTGATGATACAACCGGTTCCATCGGTTCGGTAAAGATGAATATTGAAGAGGAGAGTAGTATCGCAGATGTTATGGCTCGGTTAGATATCCTGGAAAACGAGGTGAGCCACATCTTTCTCAACAGAGAATATTCTGCAGTTGAACGGAAAGTTGAAGATGGTGACAGATTGGCACTATTTCCAAGGGATATGGCACTGCTCTACAAATGGTACTTCACGAGAAAGAAGTAAAGAATACTGCTTGTAGGTAAAAACCTTAACTCTGTTGTTCTATTTACTATCATGAACATCAAGGATTTTGAGCTCGAAAGGTGGTTCGCCAGATACGAGCACGAAGCTGAAATCATGCTGGCAGAGAGCGGCATCAGAAGTTTAGATGCTAGTAGGTTTGATCTTAACGTTGGTGAGATGGGGTACGTGATTCCAACCAACGGTGATCCGGAATTCAGGAGCGAGATCGCTGAAAGATACGGAAGAACTAAAGATGAAATATTGTTCACATGTGGGACCCAGGAAGCTAATTTTCTAGTATTTGTTTCATTATTGGATAAAAAAGAGCATGCAGTGGTGGTGACTCCAACTTATCAAGCTCTTTATTCGGTACCAGAAGCTTTTGGGAACGTAACCCGAGTATCATTAGATCCTCCAGATTGGGAGTTATCTTTGGAGAAAGTCAAGGAAGCCGTGAATGGAAAAACTGAACTTATCGTTTTGAACAATCCAAACAATCCCACTGGAAGGTATCACTCATTGAATAAAGTGAAAGCACTTATAGATATCGCCGAAGATGTGGGCGCTTATCTGCTTTGTGACGAAGTCTATAGATTACTAGTTGAAGATCCACTACCTCCCATTGCTCAGATCAGCGATAGAGGGATAAGCACTACCAGTTTGACAAAAGCCTACGGTATCGCAGGGGCTAGATTCGGATGGATGTGTGGTCCGAAGGAAGTTGTAGATAAGGCTTGGAGATGGAAAGATTACACGACTATATCGCCGACGAAGATAGGGCAGCATATAGCTAAGCAGGCTTTGGGAGATATGGAATATGAAATACTTCGAGAAAATCGAAAGCTGGCTGAAGAGAACAGGGATATAGTTCAAGCATTTATCCATAGGAACGATCTCGACTGGTACAAACCTATAGGTGTTAACGGATTCATAACCGTTCCAGACGGTTTTGGTAGCTCTGTAGATTTCTGTAAAAGGTTCGTTGAAGAGTACGGAGTAGTTTTGGCACCAGGCAAAGTTTTCGGCTATGATGGTTACTTCAGGATAGGCTTCGGTTTACCGACTTCTGAATTGAAAGAAGGGCTTTCGAGGTTGGAAAAATACATTTTGAAAAAGGTATAAATAGCAGGAAAACAATTATTGACTGACAGTCAGTCAGGAGAGGAATGATGCCTAGCGAGAGAGGTAATAAGAAGGGAGAACTCGTAGATGCAGCTGAGAGGCTGTTCTCTGAAAAGGGATACTCAAATACTTCAGTTGACGATATCTGTGATGAAGTAGGTGTAGCCCATGGACTTTTCTATTACTATTTTGAAACGAAAGAGGAGATCGTCGAAGCTATTACGAATAGGATGATCCATGAACTAGAAAACATGTTAGCTGAGATCGTGGGTGATCCTGATCTTCGAGCCGATGAGAAGTTCATAAGATTTATGACAACTGCATTTCAAAGTAAAAGAGAAAAGCCCTACATGGTTTCTTATTATAACAAAGAAAACGATCCTAAGGTCTATTACCAGTTATTTAACAAAACCGTGGAGATGACCACCCCGTATCTGAAGGAGATCGTAGAACAAGGAATAAAAGAAGGCATGTTCGATACAGAATATCCGGAACAGACCATCAGATTCTGGCTCAACGGGAGGATGTTCTTTATGAACGAAGATGGGTTACTCAATGAAGGGTTATTGGATGATCTAAAAGCTGAGGCTTTCATGCTGGAACGTTTGTTAGGTGCTGAAAAACCGTTCCTTAGCGAATTTTATGATAGATATGATGATGAGATAAACGAATTTATCGAAAAAGCCAGAGAGGATGATCAAGATGGATAAAAAGCCTGTATTGAAGATAAGAGGTCTTACCAAGAAATACGGAGATGTAGTGGGTGTAAAAGATCTAGATTTAGATGTCTATCTTGGAGAGATAATGGGGTTCCTTGGACCAAATGGAGCAGGTAAGACAACAACTATAAGATGCTGTTTGGATCTTCTTCAGAAAACAGATGGTGAAGTGAAGATATTCGGTCTAGATTCTCATGAAAATGCTATAGAGATCCGTAAAAGGACAGGATATCTTCCTGGAGACTTCGGAATGTATGATGATCTCAAAGTTAAAACGATTCTAAATTATCTACTCTCCCAGAGTGGAGTTTCCGATAAAACAAAGATGCATGAACTCTCAGACAGGTTAGAATTAGATATAGGGAGGAGATATGGTAATCTTTCGAAAGGTAATAAACAGAAAGTCGGTATAGTACAAGCCTTCATGGCTGACCAGGATCTGATAATAATGGATGAACCGACGTCTGGTCTAGATCCTTTGATGCAGAAAAAATGTTACGAATTGTTCCGGGAAGAAAGAGATAATGGCAAGACTATATTCATGTCCTCTCACATATTAGCCGAAGTCGAGGAGGTGTGTGATAGGGTAGCTATAATAAGGAATGCAAGGCTCCAAGTTGTGGAGAAGATAGACTCTTTGAAGGATAAGATGGGGAAAAAACTAGAGATCGAGTTCGAAAACGATGTCGATCCAAAGTTGTTCACCATGGAGGGTGTAGAAGATTTCAATTTAGACGGCAGACATGCCACCATGATAGTGACCAGCAATCTCGATGAGGTCATAAAAAGGATCTCTAAACAGAACGTTATGAACATGTCTTTTGAGACTTTCAGTCTAGACCAGCTTTTCATGACATATTATACCAGCGGAGGCAAAGGTAGATGAATATCGGAAAGACCATGTTGATGGAACTCAAAAACAGCTGGAAGGGACTAACTTTATTTTTGATCATAGTGATATTACTGATAGCTGGATTTGTACAAGCACATCCATCTATAAGGGAGGGGTTTGAAGAAGATAAACTTGACGGAGAAGATAATGTCGAAGTCAAGGTCAGAGAAGATGGCGAGGTGACCGTAGATCTGTCATGGACATATTGGGCTGAAGATAAAGAAGTTGATGATTATACCGTTCTAGTTGGATACAGTCCCAGCATGATAGTTCCTTTGAACAGGGAGGATGGTATAGAAACAACTACGTTCAGTTATGGTCTAGAGAGGGATGATGAAGGTAAGATACCAGAACTTTATTTTGCTGTAATTGCAAATATAGGAGAAGATAGGGAACTAGTCGGTATGGAGACTAGTTTTGAAAGAAGAGACTCATTGATGGAGATATGGGGTGTCGATATGAGGGATATACGGGGGATGATATCCATGTTATGGGATATGTGGTGGGTGTTGTTGATAGGTCTTTATTTAGGTTATATATCCGTAAACAGCGTTTCTAAAGATTTTGAGGAAAGGAGGATGGATGTAATCTTCTCCACCCCGATCTCTAAAAGACAGTATTTATTGGAGAAGTTCACTGCCTTGGCATTATACATGTTATTTTTACTCACGGTATCCGGTCTTATCATGGTGGCTGCAGTAGGTTCACTGGGTGAGTTGAATTCAGTATCTTCAACAGCACTATTTTTATCATCTGTATTATCATGGCCCATATTTTTGGTGATAATAGCATTTTCTATATTGGGTGCAGTTTATCTCGAAGATTCTAGGAAAGCTATCGGATTCTCATTCTTGATAATTTTAGTCCAATACGGTATCAATGTGGTAGCTGGTATGGCCGAAGGACTTGAATATTTGGGATCTTACACGATTATATCCTACTGGGATCACGAAGCGATACTCTTCGACGAAGTCCATTCCGTTGGAAATTTTGTTTTTATTTTATTCCTGGCAGTACTGATCATCTTGGGTGCCATCTTGATATTTGAGAAAAAAGATATACCTGTTTGAGGAGATACGATGAAATTGAAAATGAAGTTAAAGGATCATTTTAGGGTCGAGGGGTTTTAGTCTATGTTCTGGAAAAACATGGTCATGGAGTTTCAGAAGAACTGGAAGGGATTCCTGATCTTCTTGATAGTAGTTATCACGATTTCTGGTTTGATGGTACAATTATATCCAGTTGTAGAGGAGGAGTTCCAAAAAAAAGAGTTAGAAGGTGAAGAGTACGTTGAACTCCACATCGAGGATGGTCAGATCAATATAACCTGGGATTGGGAATGGCATGAAATTACTGAACATTATAGAGTGGTTCATGATACAGCTTCTCATCTGGCGACATCTGAGATAATAGGAGAAAATATCACAGAAAAACGATTTAGATTGATTCATTCTGAAGATGATCCTGAAGAGAGGTATTTTGCAGTTATCGCGGTCATGGACCTTGAGAAATTGGAAGATATGATGGATGAAGAAGAGATACCTGCTGATTTCATCACAGTATTTAAAAGAGGCGAGGTTCCAGTAGGTATGACTTCTACAGTTGAACCTACCGATCCTTTGGAAGAGATAATGGAAACCCCTTATTTCCGTATGTTCACTGCTGGAAGAGAAGATCTAAGGATGGATGAGATCGAGGGATTCATGTCCATTGAGTTATACTCATGGTTCATCCTACTTGTAGGCCTGTATATTGGATATTTAGCAGTAAAAAGTGTTGGAGGAGATTATGATGAAAGACGTATGGATATCATCTTTTCGACCCCACTTCCCAGAAGACAATATATCCTAGAGAAGTTCACCACCTTGGGTTCATTCCTCTTCGCTTTGCTCCTGTTTTCTGGTCTGATAGTTGGAGCATCGGTCTATTCGATAGGTAAACTCAACGGTGTTCAAGTATCTACCTTTGTAATCTCTATGTTATCCTCTTGGCCCATGTTCTTGGTGATAATCTCTGTGGCCATGCTCTTCACTGTTCTTTTAAAGAGTTCTCGCAAAGCGGTAGGAGCGACCTTAGGGTTCATACTCTTACAGTATGTGCTACATATGGCGGGACATATGATCGAAGAGATAGATTTCTTGAGGATGTTCACCATAGCTACATATTGGGATTACAATTCGGTCCTGCTCGACGGTGAATTTATAGTGGCGGACTTCGTGTTACTACTTACAACCGCTGTTGTCCTTTTGATAGCTACCATATCGATATTCGATAGATCAGATATACCGGCGTGAACTACTTGAGATTGTTGATATCACATATCTTTCCAGTTAGTGACCTTTATTGCGGCTATTAAGAAAACTACAGTCAATGAACCTAGGACAATATAAGGTATGATCGCTCCAGATAGGTTATCGAGTATTATTAATTCTTGTAGTCCTTGATGGAAATAATAAAGAGGCAGTGCTCTAGCCACAGTTCTAAGATATCCCGGGAACTGCTCAATCGATACGAAGGCCCCTGACAAGAACATCATGCCCCAACACTTCTGCGCTTCCCGATGTAGGTGTCTTTATACATCCTAATATCTCTACCGTTGTGGTCTTTCCCGCACCATTGGGTCCCACCATAGAGAAAATTTCACCTTCCTTGACGTTGAAAGAGATGTTATCGACAGCAGTGATATCTTAGAACTTTTTGGTCAAATCCTTTACAGAGATCATCAGATTTACCTCTTTTCGAGTTATTTGATGTCTTGTTTTAATAGTTTTGACAATCTAGAAGATAAAAGAGGGCTATAACGTATCAGGTGAAAACTAACATATACCTCCATCTAAATCAGAAAACATGATCAGCGAAAGTGAATTAGTTAAGGAATTGAACGATTATCTGAATGTGGATCAAATAGAAGATGATACGCATAATGGTATCCAAATCGATGCAGATACATCGATCAAGAAGATCGCATTCGCCGTAGATGCAAGGAGGGATGTCATCGAGGAAGCGGTGGAAAATGATGCTGATCTACTAGTCACACATCACGGTATGATATGGGGTGGTGTGAAAAGTGTTACTGGAAAGTTCTATAGATCGATCTCACTTTTTTTGAAAAATGATATGGGACTCTACGTCTCACATCTACCATTGGATATTCATGGAGAGATAGGTAACAATGTACTACTTGCTAGAACGGTAGGTGCCGAACCCGTCGATACTTTCTTCGATTATAATGGAACTGAAGTATGCTTGATGTCAGAATTCGAAGAAAAGAAGAAAGTTTGCGAAGTTGCAGAAGTCTTAGCTGATAAATTGAACGCAGAGACCACAGTCTATCTGGGCGAGAAAAAAGTGAAGAAATTAGGTATAATGACAGGTAAAGGTGGAAGAGCAGTATCTTTAGCTAAAGAAGAGGGAGCCGATCTCTTCATCACTGGCGAAAGAAGCTACGTAGCTTACAATGAAGCTATCGATATGGAAATACCACTTATAATGGGAGGTCACTACGCCACTGAGATACTTGGTATCCAAGCTTTGATGGAAAAGATTGAAAGGGAATACGACTTCCAGTGTTTCTGGATAGACGGACGGAGTGAACTGTGAATACTATCACTTGATCTCTCTGAGTTTATCTTCTTCGATCTTATCCTGATGAGTGAATTCTTCGACGGGTCTCCTATCAGATGAGTATCTATCTTGGGCTGGATAACCTATCTGGAGTATGTCAGGTATCTCTAGATGATCTGTAAGTTCTAGTAACTCCTTGAGTTCCTTCTGAGCTTCTTCAGGTTGAGTTCCCCAACTGATAACTAATCCTAACTGGGCTGCCATCAAGCTCATATTCTGTACCATGGAGCCAATACTAGCATAGATTATGAAATCCACCGGCATGTTCTCAGGATATGAATCCCTAATCCTAGCATCGATACAAACAGCTATCAAGACTGGTGGGGTCGTGTATCTTGTTGATATATTTTTCATCCCCATCGCTTCAGAATATATCTGTGCGACTTTTTCTTTAACATCGCTATCCCTGATTATCACCAATTCCCACGGTTGTGAATTGCCTCCAGACGGACCCCATCTTCCCGCTTCCAAAATCTTATCCAGATCTTCTTCAGGTATATCCTTATCTTTGAACTTTCTTGCAGTCCATCTATGTTTCATCAATCCTAAGAGATCAACATCCTCACTCATATTATCTAATATTAATAACAATGTTGTATTATAAAAAATCTTTCTGTGTTTTTAAACCTCTTAGGAACTTAACAGTCTCATTCACTATGATATCCTGCTGTTCTTCTCTACTGATAGAAGCTTCGTTATCACTTCTTTGATCTCCATACCAACCGAACTGAGCATGATTACCACCTTCTATCTCCACGTATCTCGTGTCAGGTGGTAATTTTTCTTTTCCTTCTTCTATGTCGTCAAGGGTTGTTAATCCGTCGTTTGAGGCATAGATGGACAATGTTGGAATCCCTTTTCCTGAAAGATCATCCGCTGGATAAGAAGCCCATAAGATCAAACCATCTACGCCGTCATCGTATGCATATCTGGCGGCCATGACACCTCCCAGTGAATGTCCACCTATGAACCATCGATCGATATCTCCAAAATTATCGATGATATTCTCTGCTTCATTCGGTGAGAATACGGCTAGATTCAACCTCATGGGCGCTATAACCACTAAGAAACCTTCCCTAGCGATCTCTCTTGCAGCTGGAGCATAAGACCTCGGATCAACTCTACCTCCCGGGTATATGATCAGACCTGTTTTCGGTTCCTCTCTAGCCGGTTCAAAAACCAACCACTCATCTGTTTCCACCGACACATCTTCGTCGGATTCTAACGCTTCAAGTGCCTCATCCATGGGTCCTAGAGGTGTGAGTGCCCAAACGAGGAAGCCACTGATTATCACCGATATAACCACTATTACTACCATTATGATCTGTCTTCGTCGAGAAGCTGTCACCCATCCTTTGATCTTTTCAAGATCCATAATATCAAAAATCATAACTTAAGATGAATACTAAGGTCATACCTATGGTCATAACTAAAAATACCAGTGGATGCAGTAGCCAGGTCAACACCACTAGTCCGTAAAGCATACTACGTCTCCCCATAGTATATTCACGATTCCCTCTGATGAACAGGTTAGATAGATAAACATAAGCTTCTTCACCACTTATAGCCTTGAGTTTTTCTGGTGCACTCCGGACCAAAAAGGTGATCCTGGTGAAATGTCTAAGGCACAATAGCATATTGAAGAAGGAGAATATCAGTGTTAACGTCATCAACCAGAAGGGATATCCACTGTTCTCGAAGGGACCGGGAAGACCGCTAGCACCGAATCCGAATAACAAGCCAAGCAGCAGTACAGAAGTGGTAGCTAAGAATGTGATAGCCATAATCACATTTCGGATCTGGTGTATTATCAATAGATGATCTCGTTCGTCCAGTCCTATTTTGAACCAGCTCATTATCGCTTCGTTCATATAATTTCTACGGGTCTTCATACCCTTTTTTTCGGTGATCAAGAAATATGAATAGTGGTATCCCCACAAGCAGATGGAGTAGATAGCTATCAGTATGATTGCGAACAGATTCAAGTGTTATCACCTTTAAAGAAATATACTATTTAGCATTAATATTTAACCCTGAATTTGTATCTAACTTATTATCGGCGATTTTAAACTAGATACTGCTATAGAATACGTAGGCGCACACGGGAAGGTGATTTGGTCATATGATCGTTAAATAATTATACATCACAAAGATCAGTATGGCTGATAAAATAGGTATCGTTACGTTGTCCTCATTCAATTTTTCAAATATACCTGGGAAGTATATGCCCTCTACGAACATCACGATAAATGATGTGATGAAAGCGATCAATGGATGAAAAATAATTGAAACAGCCAACCCACTGAGTAAAGCTCCAACTAAATTACCTTCTA
>PULU01000093.1 GCA_003551065.1 Thermoplasmata archaeon
AAGGTATCATCCAAGAGCCCCGATGTTTCTTCAGGAATCTATTCGTACCACCTGATTATAATCTTGTAGTATCTCTGATAGAGGTTAAGTCAAATGTTGATAGTGTAAAAAAGTATATCTCCAAAGACGAACACGTCCCAAGGGCTGTTGAGACTAGTACTGAAAGGTACAATTTTTTATTGTTCTCAGCCTTCCAAAACATCGAAGATTTCTTCGAGTGGGGTGAGAGGTTGAATTTTAACTTTCCTGGAAGTATCGGTGCGATCTCGAATACTATCTTGTCATCAAAGATGATACATACTATCAAACCTCACAAGGTCTCTTTAGGTCTTATCGAGAGGCAGTTGTGGGAGATTGAACATTGAAGTCCATACAATATGGAACTAGTTCTATTTTCTTTTCCAGGATAAGATCTTACAGATTTGAAAACAGTATTTTTTAATCTGACTTACCTTTACTTAGCAAAAATGTTAAATCATATGTACCGATTTTAACCAAAGTGTATAAAAAAAGTACGAGAAAGTGTAAAGCAGATATTTATACTCCTTGCCGTTTGGCTCAAATACCGGAAAAATAGGTGGCGAAAATATGGCAGAAGAAGGGTTTAATGCGTTTAAGATGGCTCAGAAGCAGTTCGATAGGATAGCAGATAAACTTGACCTAGATGAAGGTACAAGAAAAATCCTAAGAAAACCGATACGAGAATATCACTTCAATATACCTGTGAAGATGGACGATGGCTCAACCCAGGTCTTTGAGGCTTTCAGGATCCAGCATAACGATGCTAGAGGACCTTGCAAAGGAGGTATCAGGTTCCATCCGCAAGAGACAGTTGATACTGTAAGGGCTTTAGCGATGTGGATGACTTGGAAAACAGCAGTAGCAAATATCCCATTGGGTGGAGGAAAAGGAGGAGTCATATGTGATCCTCACGATCTATCAGATAGAGAGCAGGAACGGATATGCAGAGGCTATGTAAGAGAAATATATGACGAATTAGGACCTGATAAAGACATACCCGCTCCGGACGTTATGACAACCGCACAGCATATGTTGTGGATGATGGATGAATATGAGAAGATCAACGGATCCAAGAATCCAGGTGTGATAACTGGTAAACCAGTTGATATGGGAGGTTCATTGGGACGTACAGAAGCTACCGGTTATGGTGTGATATACGTTCTGAGAGAAGTTCTAAAAGAGATGGATCTTGATATAAACGAGATGACAGCTTCAGTTCAAGGTTTCGGAAATGTTGCCCAGCATGCTGTTGAGTTGTTCATTGAATATGGCGGTACAGTTGTGTCTGTATCCTGCTGGGACCAAGAAGACAGCTGTGCTTACAGTTACTTTAGGGAAGATGGGATCGACCTGGAGGAACTCAGAGGGATAACTGACAGGTTCGGTTCTATAGATAAAAAGAAAGCTAAAGAGAAAGGGTACACCAGGAGATCTGGTGAAGATTGGATAAAGGACGATGTAGATATACTGATCCCAGCGGCTTTAGAGAACGCTATCACCGAGGATAACGTAGAAGATATCAAAGATAGTGTGAGGTTGATAATCTCTGGAGCGAACGGACCTATAACCCCCGAAGCTGATGAAATGCTAGAAGAAATGGACATAGTTGTCATACCAGACTTCCTAGCCAATGCCGGCGGTGTTACTTGCAGTTACTTCGAACAGGTACAGAGCAATCAGAACTACTATTGGCCCAAGGAGGAAGTTCTGGGAAAATTGGATAACATGATGACCGATGCCTTCTACGAGGTATGGGAACTCGCTAAACGGAAAAATATCCGTGTTCGTGATGCAGCTTATATGATATCTATAGATAGAGTAGCTGAAGCCTGCAAAAAACGCGGTTGGGTATAGTGGAGATAGATGAAGAATCGAGAAGACGAGATAAAAAAAACTATCGAGGAGATAACCGGGATAACCCCAAAAACAGAGAAGGAAGATAAGGGAGATGAATACCTCAGGGCATCCTATGTAGAAAATGTCCTGATCATTTCCCCTCCCTTCGATTATTTTTTATTCGAGGAAGAAGGTAGGTTAGAAGAACTTTTTGACGAAGTATTTGGAGGTAGGGAATTTGGTCCGATACCAAATGTGATCCATGTGGAAAATGGTGGTGAAGGAAAGGATGTCTTGGATGACACCAAGATAGACCTGATAATAGTTTTCAGTGAACCCATGGATATGGAACTGTTGAAATTCTCTGGTCTGGTTAAGGATGATCATCCTGATATCCCCATAGTTTTGATCAGCAACGATACAGTAGAGATCAAAGAGATACTAAGAGAAGACAGTAAAGATACCATCGAAGAAGCTTTCACATGGTACGGGGACGGTAGGATAATCCTCAGTATTATCCAATATATCGAAGATAAGAAAAATCTTAAAAACGAGGTACTTTCGAAAGATGGAAAGGCTATACTGCTGATAGAGGATTCTATCCAGTTCTATTCAAAATATCTGCCGTTGATTTATGAAGAGATATGGCATTACACCGACTCTATAATCGAAGACGACCTACCAAAAAAGATCAAAAGTAAAAGATACTGGAGTAAACCTTTCCTTCTATTCGCTTCCGATATACGGAAGGGGAAGGAACTCTATAATAGATATCACGATAATTTGATATGTATAGTGACTGATAATCACTGTGGTTCAGACAACGAAGAACATCCGGGACTCGATTTTGCTCTACAAGTCGAGAAAGAGAGAGAAGACCTTTCTATTTTAGTTCAATCCTCGGAACCTATAGAAGGGTTCCCTGAAGATAGCGATATAGAATTCATTTTAAAGGACTCTCCTGTACTCACTTCCAAGATCGGTGAGTTCGTTAGGAAAAATATAGGACCGTTAGAGCTAATTTTTAAAAATGAAGTCGGAACTGAATTGGCGGTCGTAGATGGTCTTAAAGGACTCGAAGAAGCTTTATGGAATATCGATAACGAGATTTTAGAAAAGTATCTCATGGAAAGTCAGATAACTACCTGGTTAAGAGCTAGATCTGAGTATGTCTTAGCTGAGGAGATAGAAAACCTCTCAAAGCGGGAAGAGAAAGAAGAGTTGAAGAGCCAGCTTATCAACATCTTAGAAGAGCACAGATATAGATATCATCAAGGCACGATAACGAATTTCGAGAGAAGGAGGGAGAATCACTATAGCAAGATCAGCAGGATCGGAAAAGGTGCATTAGGTGGGAAAGCAAGAGGATTAGCTTTCATGGCTAAGATACTGTCAAAATATGTAACTGACGAGATGTTCGATGGCTTACGTATCACAGTCCCTAGGAGTGTAGTACTATCAACAGAGGTTTATGACAAATTTCTAGATAAAAATGATCTTATTAGTGAAAATATCGAGCAGACTTCTGATCAACGGATATCATCTAAGTTCATAGATGGTTCTTTGCCAGCGACTGTTTTAGGTGATCTTAGATCCTTTGTTAGGAACACGAAAACACCTCTTATCGTTCGTTCATCTGGTTTATTGGAAGATTCATTGATGCAGCCCTTTGCCGGTATCTATTCTTCAGTATTACTGCCTAATGACTCATGGGAAACGGATCTTAGGTTCAAAGAAGTCTGTAACGCCATCAAACATGTCTATGCATCGTCATTCTTCGAGAAAGCAAGGACTTACCTGATGTCAACACCTAAGAAATTAGGGGATGAAAAGATGGCGGTGATGATCCAGGAAGTGGTCGGAAAAAAACATGGTAAATATTTTTATCCCGATATATCTGGTGTGGCTAAATCGTACAATCATTATCCATCCGGTCCATGCAGTTCTGAAGATGGTATAGTTTATCTTGCCCTAGGTCTTGGGAAAGCAGTGGTTGACGGGAGCAACACTTTCTGTTTCTGCCCAGAACATCCCAAAATTCCTTTATCGGGTACCCCAAAAGATTTTATGAAGTATTCTCAGACCGATTTGTATGCAGTTGATCTTGAATCCGTTTACAAACGGATAAAAAAGGATGAAGAAACATCACTCGTTAAATTGAAACTAGACGAAGTAAAGAAACATGGTGTACTCGATAAGACTGTATCTACTTTTTCCCCGAGGAACGATAGGTTATATCCAGGTACTGCCCATGAGGGTCCCATGGTGGTCGATTTTGGTCCAATAGTGAAATATAATTCAGTACCTTTAGCAAAGGCTTTGAAGATGCTGTTAAAGGTAAGTAGGATAGCATTAGGTTATCCCGTAGAGATAGAATTTGCAGTCAATCTAAACAAAGGAAAAAATGAACATGCGGAACTAGTCATACTCCAGATTAGGAGTATGATCACAACCGAGAGCTTTTTAGATATGGATATCGATGAATATAAGGAGGATGAACTAATCTGTAAAAGTCAGAACGCCATCGGATATGGAGTGATGGGGGATATAAAAGACATCATTTATATCAAATATGACGAGTTCGACTTCAAGGATTCTCAGAGCGTTGTTGAAAAACTTAGAAGATTAAACAAACGTTTGATGGATGATGATAGACCTTATATTTTGGTCGGTCCAGGGAGATGGGGATCTTCTGATGAATGGTTGGGTATCCCGGTCTTATGGAGTGATATTGCTGGGGCAAGGGTCATAGTAGAAACCACGACTGCAGGTAGGAACATCGATCCTTCCCAAGGTTCTCATTTCTTCCATGACATGATCTCTTCCCAAGCTGGATATATGATAGCGGATTCAGAAAATATTGATTGGGACTGGTTGAGATCTCAACAGATAGTAGAAAAACTAGAAGATATTGTCCATGTCAGAACCAAAGAACCATTAGAAATCATGATAGATGGAAAAGAGGGTAAAGGTGTCATCAAAAAGTCTAAAAAGAATGTTGAAGAAGATAATTGATGCAGTCTATAGAACAAAACTATTTAGCGAGGTTAGTCATAGATATATAAGGTAAATATCATGGACGATGATGTCAACGTCGAAAATAGAATTGAAAAGGAAATCGAGGATAAGATAACCCCTAGGAAAGAATTGGATGAACTTCAAGAGCGTGTGAAAGAACTCAACTGTATTTATGGTATATCCGAGATAGTTAACGATTACAATTTATCATTAGGAGAGGCTTTACAAGAGATAGTGGAACTACTTCCCCCATCTTGGCAGTATGAGGATATCGCTTGTGCTAGGATAAAATTGAACGGTGAAGAGTACAAGACTGATGATTTTCGAGAAACTGAGTGGAAACAGCAGAGTATAATAGAAGTCGGAGGAGAGTTGAAAGGGTCTTTAGAAGTATGCTATCTAGAGGAAAAACCCGAGATGGATGAAGGACCGTTTCTCATCGAAGAACGCAGACTTCTAAACACAGTTTCTGATCTTTTAGGAAGATTCGTAGAAGAAAGGAGGGTGAAGAAACAGATCTCAGATGAAAAACAGGATTGGGAAGTTATCATAGACCTGTTGATGAGGACCGATCCCAAGACCCTTCTAAGGATGACCCGAAAGATGGTGTATTACCTTTACAGACATGAGAACGAACAGATCTCGATGCTTTTGAATGATGTATGTCCCATCGAACCCGATTCTGACACACCGAAATGGTGTGGGATAAATATGCCAAATCCCAAACAGGATCTAGAGTCATTGAAAGAGATCCAGAGAGGTGTGTTTCAGATTGCAAAAGATAGTTTAGAACCGGAAGAGATATCTGAACTCTTTCATAGATGGTTGAAGGAAGATAAAGCTAGACCGTTACTGCTTGCATCTCAAAGGAAGGGTATACCTTTGGTTGAGATAACCGATGAGCTCAATCGTTTTTTCGATAAAGCCGATGCAAATACAGCTCTAGCTCCCGAGGATAAGATGGCTATCAGAACAGCCCTTATCCAAAGGTTTTTCACCGATAGATTGGAGTTCATCAACATAGCAAAAAATTACATCCAATTGGATGATTTTGTCTCTTTATTGAAACGGCTCATCGGCCCTGCACAGGGTGCTGGTAAAGTAGGTGGGAAAACCTCTGGGGCATATCTCGCCTATAAGATCCTTCAAAGGGAGAAGGATAGACACACTGATCTCAAAGACATCAAGTTCCCCAAAAGTTGGTATCTTACGTCGGATTCTATGTTAGATCTGATACATTATAACGACTTGGATGAAGTTATACACATAAAATATCTCGATCCAGATAGGATAAGACAAGAACAGCCATTCCTCGAACAGATAATGAAGAATGCTGTATTCACTTCAGAGATCGTTGAGGGATTTAAAAAGATCCTCCGGGATATAGACGATAATCCGATAATCGTAAGATCCTCTAGTCTCCTTGAAGATAACTTCGGAGCAGCCTTTTCAGGCAAATACAAGAGTCTCTTTTTATCAAACAAAGGGTCTGAAGAGGAAAGGTTGAATGCTCTCATGGAAGCAGTCGCTGAGGTGTATGCATCTACTTTTGGTCCGGATCCCATTGAGTATCGTCGAGAAAAAGGGATGTTAGATTTCAGTGAAGAGATGGGGATACTTATTCAAGAGGTCGTGGGTAAAAGGGTAGGTCCATATTATGTTCCAGCCTATGCTGGTGTCGCTTTCAGTAAGAACGAGTTCAGATGGTCACCTCGTATCAATAGAGATGATGGCATAATCAGATTAGTACCAGGATTGGGAACTAGAGCAGTTGATAGAGTGGGTAATGACTATCCTATCTTGGTTTCACCTAAAAGGCCTGAACTCAGGGTGAATACACTGGTTGAAGAGAGGATAAAGTACTCTCCACGATACATGGATGTCATAAACCTTGAAACTGGAGCTATAGAAACAGTTGATGCCATAGAAATATACAAGGAATATGGAGAGAAATTTCCGTTCCTTAACAAGATCGTGTCGGTGTATGAGGATGGTGAACTGAGGAAACCGAAAAGCTTTTTATTCGATCCTGAAGAAGAGGATATGATAGTAACCTTCGATAAGCTGTTCGAAGAGACTGACTTCTTACTTTTGATGTGTAAGATAATGGATATACTCGAAAGTAAGATAGAGACACCTGTCGATGTTGAATTCGCTCATGATGGAGATAATCTTTACATCCTTCAGTGTCGTCCTCAAAGCCAGACTCAACAGATAAAACGTAAACCTATCCCCATGGACATAAAGAACAAGGATAAACTGTTTTCCAGTAAAAAATTCGTCACCACCGGTCACCTAGAGAACATTGAATATATAGTGTATGTTTCTCCAGAAGGATACGCCAGTCTCGATAGCGAACGTAAGATGAGAAAAGTAGCTGAGATAGTTGGAGAATTGAACAACTATCTCCCTGAGAAAAGGTTCATTTTGATGGGGCCCGGGAGATGGGGAAGCCGGGGAGATATCACTCTTGGGGTACCGGTGAAGTACAGGGATATCAACAATACTTCATTGATAGTTGAGATAGCTAAAGAAAAAGGTGGATATTTACCAGAATTATCATTTGGAACTCACTTTTTCCAGGATTTAGTTGAGGCCGATATAAAATATCTACCTCTTTATCCAGATGAGTCCGGAAACATCTTCAACGAAGAATTGTTGTACAGGTCCGAGAACCGACTGACGGAAATACTTCCTGGGCAGGAGGATTTCGAAGAAGTTATACGGTTGGTCCGGGTCAGTGATATCAGTTCAGGTGGTTCCTTAGATGTGGTCATGGACGGCGAAGCCAACGAGGCTCTAGCTTATCTTAGGTCTCCAGACCATTGGGAATGGAGGATGAATAAAGTGGAAACCATGGCAGATGAGTTGGACCCTGATATATACGGGATTAAAGGCCTATATATCGTTGGGAGCACAAAAGAAGGTACAGCTTGTTCTAGAAGCGACATAGATCTTATAGTCCATTATACAGGAGAGCAAGAAAAGAAGGAAAAGTTGGAGAACTGGTTCTATGAATGGGATAAAAAATTAGTTGAAGAAAATAAGAATAGGACGGGTATTGAAGTGGATAAAATATTAGACATCCATTTCATAACTGATGAGGATATAAAAGAAAATACCTCATGGGCTTCACATATAAATTCTAGATATAGATCAGCCCGGGAGATCCCCTTGGATGGTAGTGATTCATGAATCGACTACAGTTCTACGTGCATCCTTTAAGTTTTCTGTATCGAATATGACCAATGCAAGCCCATCTCCGGATGTTACGCCTGTAAAACTATAAGTATCGCCGATGCTGCATCTCCAATTTCCCGTCAACTCGACTGTTTCATGAACATGACCATGCAGTGTGAGAAATGGCTGCTCTTTTTTTATAAAATTCCTGATAGATATACTTCCTACATGAACATCCAAGGGTACATGGTCCACTTCCTTCCCGTCTAGATCAGCTCTATCCAGGTCGGTATCATATGGAGGTGCGTGGAAAAGATATATAGTATTTTTCGGATCTGATGCTCGTTTTATATCCTCTATATCTTTTTCGATCGTAGAGTAAGTGATCTCATTTTTATTTATCTTTACAGTTCTAGTTCCTTCCTCAGGAGCAACGACTCCTACATCAATAAATCTTGAAACATCATATTTTTCCCAATCTTTAAGATGAAAAGGTGTGGGAGGTATAAAGCTGTACCCACATATATCATATCCCTTAAAGTCTACACATCTCTGGTTGACATAATCTATGTGTCCTTTTTCGTCAAACCCATTTAATATATCTTCGAATATCCTTGGATCATCGTTACCCATGATCACAAAACATCTCAACTCCTTATCTGACTCTTTTCGGATATTCTGGATGGGTTTGATGAGATTGTTTGATAAAAAATCCTTCACTCTTTTTTTATCTCTAATGAAGCTCGGTAGTAGATCACCACCAAGGAAAAGAGCATCGGGATCTATCTTATCTAGAACTTCTATCAAAAGTTTATATCTTTTTTCTTTACCATGTAGGTCTGAGGTAAATATACACTTCAAGTTCTCACCGTTCTTTGGCCACGGATACTGCATATTCTACATAGATATCAACGATATCTAAGAGATGTGAGAGTTCTATGTATTCATCAGGCTGGTGTGCTGAGTCAACTTCGCCTGGACCAAATATGAATGTGTTTTTGTTGTTCTCGACAAACCTGACCATCTCAGTCCCGTAGGGAACCGACCATAACTCCGTGTCAGCTATCTCCAGTATCTTTTTTACACATTCCATGTTCTCATCTACTTTGACAGCGTCTAGATACTGGATAACATCCAGGTCGAATTCTTCTTCGATGTCACCGAATAGATGCTCTTCGAGTTCTGACCTGGAAAAGCTCGGTGGGAACCTGACATCGACTTCCACTCTGCATCTTTTCGGAATCACATTCGTAGCACTGCCTGATTCTATTACGTTTACGGAACAGGTCATCTCATCTTTAGTGGCTGGAACATGACCTTTAGAATCTAGATTCTTGATTATAGGAACCATCTTCATGATAGCGTTTTCCCCTTTTTCAGGCATACTAGCGTGGGCGTTGATCCCTTTGGTTTGTAATTCGAACTGGTACACTCCCTTTTCTTGTGTTACCACTAGTTTTGCAGTGGGTTCTGCTACGATTACAACTGGAGCTTCCGTTATTTCCGGTTCAGAAGCGGCTTCTAATGCACCGTTCATGGATATCTCTTCATCGGTGGTGAATATCAATGAGAAAGGTACGTCTTTTTCGATTAGTTTTTTAGCTGCAGCTATAACCGCTACGCAGGGTCCTTTCATATCTAAAGCACCTCTGCCGAATATCTTTCCGTTTTCGATCTCACCCTCTTCATGTTCCCATCCATCTCCTACCGGAACGGTATCTAGATGACCAGAGAAGCAGACACCGCCCTTTCTGTGAGATGCTATTATGACCGGATTGAATTCATCGCCTTTCAATACACGACTTTTTAAACCTATATCATCCAGTAAAGAGGTGGTGAACTCGATGATCTCATCCATATCACCCTTACTCTCACTGTCGATATCTATCATCTTCCTTAGGTTTTCAACTATAAATTCTTCCATATCTGTTTCACATCCTTCAAGTAAATATTATCCACGCATAGATTACAGCCATTATGACTGCAATTATCAGACCGATATAAAGCATCGTTTTTGTTATACTCCGATCTTTCCCGATGACTATCGGTATAGGACCTATAAATATGATACCGCCCCACTTTGATTCCCTTTGGATCTCTGTGGTTTTAGAGCCCTGTTGAGAGGAGGGGATAAAAAATAAAGATGCAAAGGATAGGAATATCATAAGGATGCCTATCATCATGATAAATCCTGCACCATAGATCACTGGGAATATAATGAAGAGTGCTAGTTTAGATTCCCCTGTTATCACTGATAAGATTATGAGTGATATGCCGATAAGGAACAGTATCATAGGTATCAGCCTTCGTTTCATGTATAAACCATTGATTAGTAGAATTAAAAAGTTACTAAGAAAAAATAAATTTTAAACATATTTTCAATAATTTTATCTGATGTTTCATTTATTAATCGAGCTTTTCAAAAGTTTAGTGATTGCACAAACTTTTACAATCCATGGAAATTTGCTCAGTATATTATATGCCTCGATTGATTCTTATGAAATAATCAGATATCACTACAAACTTGACAGTCTCTATTAACCCCAATAGTTATATGTGTCTATTCGATATTAATGTAGGTGATTTAAATGCTCGGAGATATACTGTTAATTATAGTGGGTTTGATTTTACTAACCGGTCTTTTGGGGGTTATCCCTGCCATGGGAAAGCATCTAGAGAAACTAGCAAAATGGTTAGGTTCTATCCAGGGGATCATCGGTATAATTGCCTTGATTTATGGTATATGGAATTTTAGTATTCCTTCGGGACTGATGCTGATAATCGCCGGTATAATCCTTGCAGTTGGAATACTACAGATACTTCCTGCTGTAGGCGAAGAACTAAAAAAATTAGCAAAAACCCTGGGTAGCTTCCAGACTATCATCGGTATAATTGCACTAGTAATCGGTATCTGGGGTCTTCTGTAAAGGAGGAAAAATTCGTGAGAACTGATTTAAAACCTTTAGTTTATTTTTTATAAAATTTCTGAAGTAGATTAGAGTATGAGGGTTAATTTGTTTTAATTTGTTTTCACAAAAAAAGAATTTATTGTCAGTAAAAAACCATTTTTATTAAACACAAGTTTTAAGTAAACATAACACCATAATAAATGCTGCAATAACGATGGAGGTTTGAAAAATTGGCAAAAGTAACAAGACAGATGGTAGAAGACGCCGGCGTAGATGTGGATGAACTCGTTGATCTGTTGGTTAAGAACGCGGCAGCTGAATTGACAACGTTCTATTACTATACGATCTTAAGAGTGAATCTAATAGATCTAGAAGGCGAGGGATTGAAAGAGATCGCTGAAACAGCTAGGATCGAAGATCGGAATCATTTCGAAGCGCTAGTACCGAGGATCTATGAATTGGGTGGAGAACTTCCCAAGGATATGAAGGATTTCCATGATATATCCGGATGTCCACCGGCGTATCTACCCGAGGATACTTCAGATGTGAAGAAGATCATGGAGGTTCTGGTCGAGGCTGAGAGATGTGCTGTTCGACAATATACTAATATCTGCAACATGACTGCAGGCAAGGATCATCGTACGTATGACCTAGCTCAGGCTATACTGCATGAAGAGATACAGCACGAATCATGGTTTTCAGAGTTCTTAGGAGAAGGTCCTTCGGGACACTACCTGCGAAGGGGAGATACATCACCGTTCGTATCAAAGTTCCTAGAATGAGACACTTTTTGAAAGGGGGAACCCTCTTTTTTTTATTTTTTATAAACCTAGTTTTTTGTTCTAAATAGGGAAAAATATTATAATTTGATATTAAATATCTGTTAACATGGAGATCGGGACCGTAGGAATGGCATTTATATTGACTTTCCTAGCAGGTATATCGACGGGTATCGGTGGTTTGACACCTTATTTCATCAAAAAACCAAAGACGGTATACCTTTCTCTAGGTCTTGGTTTCGCCGGTGGAGTGATGATCTATATCTCATTCATGGAACTGCTTCCAGAAGCTTTCGAAGATGCCGGTGAAGGTATCGCTGTTCTAGCATTTTTCTTAGGGATCGTTGTTCTAGGTGTCGTTGATATCCTCATCCCTGAAAAGGAAACTTACGATATATCATCTGTTACAGAGGAAGATAGAGAAGAAAAGAAATTACTCACAACGAGTAAACTCACCGCTTATGCAATAGCTGGACACAATTTCCCGGAAGGGATGGTCACATTTTTTACGGCCTTGGTTGATATACGACTAGGAGCTTTGATCGCCATGGCTATAGCCATACACAACATCCCTGAAGGAGTCGCTGTAGCAGTACCTTATTATTATGCCACAGGAGATAAACTCAAAGCATTCCTACATTCACTTGGAGCCGGGCTAGCTGAACCCATCGGGGCACTGGTAGCGTTCTTTATACTATGGCCATTTTTGACACAGGCCCTCATAGTCACGATGCTGGCTTTCGTGGCCGGTATAATGGTATATATCTCATTTGACGAACTGTTACCTCTAGCTCAGGACTACAATTCATCACATTCTGCGATCTTAGGCATCGTATTGGGTATGCTGGTGATGGCTGTTACTCTACTGATAGTGTGATACTTATTCTTTAATATATAACAAATATAATAATATTCACAGTATATTCTAGAGCACCTATATATATACATATATATATGAGTGTCTCATTATATCTTTTCGAGAGTGGTAATATCTCCGGAAAGATCTCCGAAGAGAATAAAGTACGTGTGATGATACTCCCTATAATCGCCATGCTGGTGATAACGATGATCGTGGCCGGGTATCGGGATGAGAGAGAGCCGATCGAGGTGGATGAAAATCCAGGTGAACTTACCATTGAGTACCGAACAATTGAGGATCAGGTTGGAGAGCCTGATGTCAAAGCAATCGGCTCTACGGTTGTGAATAATGATAGTCATTTGGAATTGGAAACAAATGTTACAAATATTTCTCCTGGTGGTGAATTTCAACGTATCTTTGTGCGGCTGAACGCAGAAGGAGCCTTCGAAAAGGAGTTACAAATAGACGCTTTCAAGTTTACAGCCTCAGAAACTGAGGAAAATGAACCACCTTTTAATGGAATAGATTTTGAAAGTAGTAAATCTAGAATCGAAGGAGGGGAGATCTGGCCTACTGAAAGACAACGCACCGGTGTTTTAACTTCTTCTCCTGAACATTACGCTTACGAGGGATACGATCTAGATTCAAATGATTTTACGGCGAATAGCATTTTGATGTGGTCGATTCCAACAGAAAATGTCGGTGAAGAGTTCAGTTTAGAGATACAAGCTGTAGTTCATGGATTGTCCGAAGATGTTACCGCAACTGTTCAGGTCGATATTAGATGAGGTTTATGAATATGGGATTAAAAACGCATTTACATGGATAGTTGCGTTCTTGCTCGTATTTGTTGTCTTTTCGGTAGTTTTTACAGATACAGT
Source organism: Thermoplasmata archaeon (assembly GCA_003551065.1). Lineage (GTDB taxonomy): Archaea > Thermoplasmatota > Thermoplasmata > Halarchaeoplasmatales > Halarchaeoplasmataceae > Saliniplasma. Next base: position 13,484 of record PULU01000093.1, read on the forward strand.
TGTGGCCAACGATGGATTTGAGGATGAATTCGAATCTGACAATGGGAAAGCCCTTTATCTCCAAGATGGTCGTACCGAACCATATTATTATAACTATACCGATGTGGTGGTTGAAGAAGCTTTATACATACCTTATCCTGATGTAGGCAATTGGTTTTCCTATGATACGGAAACTACTCTTGATGTTCTAGCTACAACCGTGGACGGCGGAGGGGAGTATACTAGAGTATTTCTACATGTATCAGCTGCAGGAGGTTATTCGTATAATGAAACTGAAAGTGTTGAGCATCCCCATGATGATTTATCGCCTCCAGGAATGGGACATATAGGTAACGCAGGACAAGTGATAGAGGCAGAAATAACAGATTATGATGGAAACCATATCCCATATCTTGATATAGAAAGATCAAAGAATAGTGGAACAACTAGCATTACAGATGGGGATGAAGGAGGGGACGGAGAAACCAGTGAAACCCAAAAGTTAGCTTTGCAAGGCGCTTTATTCGCTGCTCAAATAGGAGCTACTGCCGTCGATGTAAAAACTTTCGGGGCTATAAGTGCAGTCTCATTTGCATATACTCTCGCTACAAGGGGAAGCGATGATGAACCGAATCCATTTCCAGAAAATAAAGATTATGACTTGGGAGAAGATGCCAATGTTAGACAAGTTTGGAAACACGATCCCGAAATGTCGGAGTGGAATGATACCTCCGGTCGAATGGAAAACCCTTTGGAAGATGTACATGGCACGTCAACAGTCTTATATTTAAGTCTAGATAACGACGACCTTCATGAAAGTGCAATTCTTGAAATATCTGCTCGTAATCTATTAGGTATTTCAGGTTATGATGACGACGAGTATTTTGAAAGCAGTATAACTGACGGTGCCGAAGCCACGATAGAGATTCCGATCAGGAAAGCCCGACCGGAACTATCCCTCGACACGGACAAAGATACATATTACAAAAGTGATTACATCACATCAGATGACGGACCTTATATAGTAAGTCCGAAATTTGATATCAGTTTAGATAACCCTGCAGGCGATAACACTCCAAAATACGATATTACCATGGATATAAAATTTGATGGTAGTAGTTATGAAACATTGACCTACTTTTTTTACAGAGATATCGATGATGATATAAGCCAATATATCACTATCGAGGTACTAGATGGATACGACGGTTCCGTATCTATAAAATTCACCGTTGAGACCCGTTATGAGAGATACGGGGGATGGATAGAGACATTTGAAATATCAGAATCATTTAATGTAGTGGAGGATGGCCGTGATGATAGCGATGACGGTGGCAGCGGAGGTGGTACTCCACCACCTGGAGGAGTGGTATCTACAGGGAATGAAACCCCCCTAGAAGGAGGTTAGTTCATCCCCTTACATAGTCTCTCTCACTTTACCTTTTTTTAAACGTAAAAATTGATTTTCGAAAGAATTCTAGATACGTTGATTTGAGAGAATAGTTTGAATTCATTAGAATAATAGTATCAGGTCAAAAAGCGATTCAAAGGTTCCAATATCACAAAGAAGTTGAAACACTTAGAAAGCAAAATAATTATATCATATAAGATATATGTTAGATGGGGTAAGATGTCAGGAATTCATTTCATGAAAACGGATGATTTGGAGAGAGTGAAAGATTTTTACACTAACAAGATAGGTATGCAGGAATGGGTTGATCAAGGTGAATGCATAATTTTAAAACACGGCAACATGCTGTTGGGTTTTTGTGAAGCAGACGGATCTGATACGGATGGTGTGATCACGTTCTTTTACAGAACTAAGGAACAGGTGGATAGGATGTACGAGACCTTCAAAGAAAGGGCTGAATCTGAACCAATAAAAAGGGAATCGTACAACATCTACAATTTCTTTGCAGAAGATATCGAAGGGCGAACCATCGAATTTCAAACGTTCCTTCATCCTTTAAAACCCTACCTGGACAGCATAGAGCTCCTAGAAGGACGTAGGAGTGTCAGGGAATACGAAAACAGAGAGGTTCCAGAAGAAGTATTAGAAGATATCTTCGAAACGTGCAGGTATGCACCTACTTCGAAGAACTCGCAGTCATATTACTTCATACCGATAAAAGATAGAGATACCATCGAATTCATGGCGGATAGAAGAGCTCCGAACAGCGGACCTATAGCCGAAGCACCCATGGCCGTAGCAGTATGTTGCGATCCCGATAATACCGGTAGGGTCCAACAAGACGGAGATATCGCCGCTTATCACTTCACTTTAACAGCATGGTCCCATGGTTTAGGTACATGCTGGATAGCCGCCATGGATAGAGAGGATGTAAAGGATAAACTGGGCATACCGCAAGATCATTACGTCGCAACGGTCACACCGTTAGGATATCCTGAGGAAATTCCGAAAACACCGGAGAGAAAAGAGGCAAAAGAGTTCGTTAGACGGATAGATTGACCCACACATCTCCGGAAACGGCTAAGTTTCCTTGCTAGCATAACGGTTCGAGACAGCTATACTGATCAGGACTTTAGATCATGATTTTGGTAACCGAACCTCTTAGAAACCAATTAATTTCACTTATCGATCATTTTAAGAAGTCATCAGTGACTTTAGGAAAATATTTATCATCTTAGATTATATAGATATCATAATGCAGATGGTGAATCTCTTTATACGAGGGAACGATGATACACATCCTATCGATGCAATTTACACCCGACTTGACTGTCTCGCTTTTTTGATGCTTATTATCTTGATCATCGTGGTATTGGCCTATATCTATTACAATCACAATTGGCGTCCTTTTAAGAAGTTATTTAAAGGTAGGAATACTTGTCCAGAGTGTGGGGAACCTTTGGATTTTAAAGGTGAGTCCTGTAAGAAATGTTGGACCATAATTCACAATGAATAAGGCGAGTCTAAAGATCAATTAAAAGGGAATATATGGGGACGATCCAAGCGTATAGGTGGCCGTATTATAGTTTTTATCAAGATAGCCACTTTGATAATCCTTGCAGTCGTCTGGATAATGGCCTACACAGGGATACTCGGAATCGGCCGAACCGGTTTTTGGATCCTACTCGGTGCCACGGCTTTAATAATTATGCTCATATTGGGTTACGGTAAGGGTAATTTAAAGTATATCGATGATAGTTTTATGAGACATATATGAAAATAAGATAACTGAAATCGAAGCAGCAAACCAGTAGAAGAGTACATCAAGACACTCACTTGAAGATCTCTCCAGTTTCTCTGTACCAGAGAAGTAGATCCAAATGATTCATGGGGATACCTATTTCTTTGGAAAATCTCTTCATCTTTTTCTCTATATCTTTATATCTTTTTTCCGTTAAGCTTTTTGGAACCTCCTCTATAACTCCCGCCTCATTAAGGTTCTTTAAGATATGCCTATCTAGTATAGCCAGTTCATCACCTTTACCTATATTTCGGAGAAAATGACTCGCCTCTTTTAAACCAAGACCCTTGACGTTATCAACGATCCATCCTCTAGCTTCTTTTCCGTTAGAAAATGAATCTATCATCTCTTTCAATGATACACAGTCTTTCTCAGCGAACTTCTCCCTAGCCTCGACTAAATAACCGGCCTTGTTGAACCGGAATCTAACTCTTTTGATCTCTTTAGCGATCTCTTCTTCTTCAGCGGACAGCAGTTGATCCCTACCGTCCAGTTCTTTGACCGTATCCCAGCAAACTTTAGCTTTAGATTGAGGTGTGAAGATACAGAAGCACAGCTCACGGAATAATCTTTCATCACCTTCATCCCAAACCCTTTCAAATTCTTTCAATCTTTCATCTATGTCTGAACGAATCTTGATATAATCGGATTTCAATCCCTTAACCTTTTCCTCATCGTACATGATCCCAACTACAGTATCTCAGCTACCTCTTCACATATGTCTTCGAGCAGTTTCTCATCCTCATCGGTGAACGGAGATTCTTCGTGTGAATCTATATCGAGTTCACCGACGACCTCTCCGTTTTTGAATATCGGAACCACTAACTCAGATTTAACGTTAACACTGCAGGACAAATAATTGTCTTCTTTGGTGACATCCTGCACCCTGAACGTTTCTTCCATATCAGCGGCCTGACCGCATATCCCTTCGCCGAAACCTATGTCAGTATGTTCGGTAGGTTCACCTACGTATGGTCCAAGGACCAACCGCTCCTTTTTGACAAGGTAGAATCCGACCCAATCGTAATGCTCGACATCATCCGCCAATAATTTACATATTTTTTTCAGCTTTCCATCTTTATCGATATCCTTCTTCAAAATTCCTTTAACTTTTTCAAATATATCCTCACTATCCATCTTTTTCACCTCTTCTCCATCTTGAGCCATTTATCCACAGCTTTCCTCAGATGTGGTATCGTTATGGACCCACCTACCACCAAACCTATAGATAAAGCTTCCTGAATCTCCTCGTCACTCACGTCCTCCTCGTAACATCTGTTCAGATGGTATTCGATACAATCGTCACAGCGAAGTACCAATGAAGAGATCAGGCCGATCAGCTCTTTAGTTTTCTTCGATAACGCCCCGTCTTTGTAAACGTTAGTATCTAAGTTGAAAAACCGTTTGGTTTCAAGTGTTCCCTCTTCGAGTACGAGTTCGTTCAACTTCTCTCTTTCCTCTTCGAAATCTTTCATACTTTCTAATAACGTTAAATCAAGTTTAAATTTTACTCAACGTTTCAGAATATATTCATCCTCAGGACTCCGAAAAGTATCGTTAGTAATATAACCCCTACGATGCTTATCACAGATCCATATTTTATCATGTCCTTGATGTTGATCATCTCTGTTCCGTAGGCTATAGCGTTCGGTGGAGTACTCACCGGTAAAGCCATGGCCATGGAACAAGCCAATGCTATAGAAGCCATGACCGGGATCGTAGAACCTAGGTCCATACCTATAAATATCATTATAGGCGCCAATAGTGCTGCTGTAGCGGTATTACTCATGAAGGTCGAGAGTATGATCGCCAAAGCCGAGAAAACCAGTACGACCATTATCATCCCCATAGGATACTGTTCTATAAGAGAGACTATCCAACCAGCCAGTCCGGTAGCGCCGATAGCGTTCCCTAGCGACATCCCTCCACCCATCAACAGAAGTACGTTCCAATTCAGATCTGCTAAGTCTTTCTTATCTAACAATCCTGAACTGAAAAAGACCACCGCCGGGATCAGAGCTATAATACCGGCGTGCTGGAATAAAGAACCTACGAGTTCGAAAGATGAACCCAACCACAGGACCACTGTTATAATGAATACCACTAACACGAACATCTGGTTCCGGGAGAAACCTTTACTTGTTTTATTTTCCAGATCGATATCAAGTTCTTTTATCGTAGGTTTGAAAGCATAAAACAAGAGGAAATAAGTGAACAGGAACATTATTACGGTCAAAGGTAAAGCGATTATCATCCAGTCCAAGAAAGTAAGTGAGAATCCCTCACTACCTAACCTTTCTATTATTATGGCGTTGGGTGGAGTTCCTATAGGAGTAGCCATACCACCGATGTTGGCTGCGAAAGGTATTCCGAGTATCATGGCTTTTGAGAATGTTTCTTCTTTTGGGATCTGAGTGTAGATCGGTACCGCCAGGGCGATCATCAAAGCCGTGGTAGCCGTGTTCGACATCCACATGGAAAGGAAGGCCGTTATGAACATCAAACCGAACATTATCATCTTTGGAGATTTACCTACACTTTTAAGGATCAATTTAGCGAGTTTATCGTCCACGTTGTACTTGCTCAAAGCTGCTGCGAGTACGAACCCACCCAAGAACAGAGCTATTATGGTGTTGAAGAACGGTGCCAAGATATCATTGGCTTCCAGTGTATCTTGGCTGATCATAACTACTTGTGAGATGATTATGATCATCGAAGTAGCGTAAAGTGGTATAGATTCGGTTATCCATAAAAGGGCTGCCAGTATGAGGATACCCAGAGCCGCTCTTTTATCGCTGGATAGTTCTTCAATTACAGGTATCGGTAGTGTGTATATCGCTATCAGCAACATAAAACCGATCAAAGTGATATATATCTGCCATTCATGCTGTTCAATGACCTGGGCTAGGGTTTTTTCATCCTCATTACCTGTCATATCTGCACCTATCAAGTGGGCAGGTTGTATGAATCATATTTATAATTTTCCCGTGATTGTGTATATACTTTTTCTGGATCATTATTTTTTGGTACAACTCGTAGATTCTGAGCAGGTAAAGTAGGAGGTATAAAAAACGCCTTCAGCGCAGTTGTAAATACCATAGATGTCTAAAGCCAAGACATCTGCGTATTCAGCAAAATCAAGCAAGCGTTTATCGTTTAGATAATATCGGTATATCTCTTTTTTCACCTATTATGAGAGTTCTCAGATCAGCCTTAGAGATAGTGAGAAATTTAGATTTCATTCTTTTTTCTTTGTAGATATCTATCTCATCATCTTTTAGATTAGTGATCTCGCACAATTCAAATATCTTCTCAGGGAAGTCAAACCCTTCTTCTAGAGAAAATAAGAGTTCATCATAGACAGTTTCTGAGATTATAAATTTGTCTCCGGTGTCAGTTTGAACCTGACCCTACCATATTTCCTGTTCTTGGTTCTAGCCTGGATGTCGGTCATCGGCCTAGTAGCATTACATCTTTGCCTTAAAAAAGCATTGAAAGACGGTAAATTGGAAAGGTATCGACCACCGAAAATTTAAAGTCTTAATATAAATTAGTAGCCACTATGTCTCCCTCTGGAATCGATGAATTCATAGAAATAGAGAACAAATGGCTGGAGATATGGGATAATAGCGATATTTACCGCTTCAACCCCGACTCAGATAAACCCATATTCTCCATAGACACACCTCCTCCGACGATCTCGGGTAGGATGCACATAGGCCACGCCTTTTCGTACACTCAGATGGATATGATCGCCAGGTACAAGAGGATGAAGGGTTACAACGTGTTCTACCCTTGGGGTTTCGATGATAACGGTATAGCCACTGAACTGTACGTAAAAAACGAGACAGGAGTGGACCCCAAAGATGTGGGAAGGGAGAAGTTCATAGATCTGTGTTTGAAGGAGAGTAAGAAGTTAGAAGACGATCTAGAAAGAAAATGGAAAAGGGTCGGGACTTTCCCAGATTACGATATATTCTACCGTACCATCGATGAAGGTTCCAGGAAGACGTCACAGAGATCTTTCATTGAATTGTACAAGATGGGACGGGAGTACAGAAAGGAGGCTCCCACGTTATGGTGTCCACATTGTGAAACAGCTATATCTCAGGTGGAAACCGAAGATCTAGAGAAGGGAGGTATGTTCAACGATATCACCTTCGATATAAAAGAAGGGGAAGATCTTACGATATCAACGACCAGACCCGAGCTGCTTCCTGCATGTGTAGCGGTTTTCGTTCACCCTGATGATAAAGAAAACTCTCATCTCATAGGAAAAACAGCTATCGTACCCCTTTTCGAACAGGAAGTACCGATATTAGAAGACGACAAAGTCGATATGGAGACCGGGACCGGAGTAGTCATGTGCTGTACTTTCGGTGACCAAACCGATATCGATTGGTGGTACGCCCACGATCTACCCCTCAGGATCGCTATCGACGAGACCGGACATATGACAAAAAAGGCCGATGAGTATTCAGGTTTGGAAGTACACGAAGCTAGAAAAAGGATCTTAGAGGATCTAAAAAATTCTAGCAAATTAGGGAGACAATGGGAGATAACCCACGATGTGAACGTTCACGAAAGATGTGATACTCCTATCGAGTTCTTAGTCACTAAACAGTGGTTCATCAAGTACCTGGACCTCAGGGAAAAATACCTGGAAGTCGGAGAAGACTTGAACTGGTATCCGGAACATATGAAGGTCAGGTACGACAACTGGGTAAGATCGCTCAAATGGGATTGGTGTATCTCCCGACAAAGGTTCCACGGTATCCCTTTCCCTGTTTGGTACTGTAAAGCGTGCGGTGAGGTCAAACTGGCCAAAGATGAACAGCTGCCTGTCAACCCCCTGGCAGATGAACCCATAGGTGATTGTGAAGAATGTGGTGGAAACGAGTTCGAACCAGAAGAGGACGTTCTCGATACCTGGGCCACATCATCTTTGACACCTTACATAGCTACCAGGTGGATAGAGGACTCAAAGCTTTTCGACAAAGTATTCCCGTTCACTCTCAGACCCCAGTCCCACGATATAATCAGTTTCTGGGCATTCAACACCATTGTCAAAAGTCTGTTCCATTCAGAAGAAAAACCCTGGGATGATATACTGATCCATGGATATCTCATGCTTCCTGGCGGTAAAGCTTTCTCATCTTCTAGGGGGATAATCATAGATCCGGAAGAGATCGCTGAAGAATACGGTGCCGATGCCATCCGATACCTCAGCGGTTCAAGCAGACCCGGTGAGGATGCCGAGTTCGAGAAGAAATGGTTGAAAAGAGGCCAGCGTATCAGGACCAAGTTCTGGAATCTGCAGAAATTTATCCGCAGTTCCATCGATGATAAGATAGAAGATATGCCCAGTTTAAAAACCGTAGATAAGTGGCTTTTAACTAAGTTCAGTAGGGTTGTTGAAAAGACCACTAGGTACATGGACGAGTACAGATACGATAAAGCCCTCAAAGAGGTCGAATACTTCCTATGGCACGTTCTAGCAGATCATTACATAGAGATGATAAAGCACAGAATATATAACAAAGACGACAAAGCTGCAGAATTCACTTTGTATCAGGTCGGATCGGGCTTAACCAAGATGTTAGCTCCTATAATGTGTTTTATCACCGAGGAAGTTTACCATGAAAACTATAAAGAATTTGAAGGAAAAGAGAGCATCCATATCACCTCGTGGCCGAAAGAGATACTCATCGATGAAGAAGCTGAAACCCAGGGTGAGATCATCAAGGATATCATCGCTGAAGTAAGGAATTGGAAGTCTGAAAAAGGCATACCATTGAACGAAGAGATAGGCGATTTAAAGATCATAACTTCTGCATCCGGCATCAAAGAAAACGAAGAGGATATTCTGAACACGGTCAAAGCTAGGAAATTGAGTTTGATCGGATGGGATGAGGTCGAAGAAAAGGCAACTGAAGTGATCCCGGATTACTCGGTTATCGGCCCTAAGTTTAAAGACAAGGCCAACAAGATAGTTGAGGAATTAAGATCCTCAGATCCGGTCAAGGTTTCAGACTCGCTAGGATCCGACGGCTACGAAATATCTATAGACGGGGTAACTCACGTTATCACCAGCGAGGAAGTCGATATCAGAAGATCTAAAGTCCATAAGGGAGAGGAAGTCGAAACCATCGAGATGGAAGACGTTGTGATCTTGCTGTAGAACTGATATTAACGGTACACATCTCCCTCGTCATGTTCTACGTTCTTTTTCTCAGATAGCTCTTTCATCTTCCCCTTTCTGCAATGTGCACATGCCCCCTCAAATAGATGTTCGTCGCACGTGGACAGTCCACACATACTACAGGACCTTTTAGTTGCTTTTTCACATATATGACATCCGCTCATCATCTCCATATTTCACACCGTTTAAATATTCATAGAACATGGTTAAATACTTTTCTTCAAGATGGCTAAGTGACCGACAATTATTAAAGAAAGATAGCCATTATAGTTTAACATATCAAATATTCTCACATTGGGTGGCATAAATGAATTGCGAATTGTGTGGAAAAACGGTCGGGAAGCCAAAGAAAGTTAGAGTGGAAGGTTCAACCCTTCAAGTTTGTGAACAATGTGCACGGCACGGCAAGGAGGTTTTTGAGGATAAAAAAGCTGATACCGAAGAGATGGTGAAGAGGATCAACAAGAGTAAAACCAGGAGATCAAGGTCCAAAGGTTTCGGTGACGAAGGTAAAACCCTTGTCATGGATTACCCAGATAAGATCCGTGAAGCTAGGCTCAAACAGAACCTTACCCAGGAAGAACTAGCAAAGAAACTCAATGAGAAAAAATCTGTCGTAGCAAAACTAGAAAAGAAAGATATGAGACCTAGTGAAAGTCTCAGAAAGAAGTTAGAGAGAGCCTTGGATATCGATCTGATGGAAGAGATCGAGCAGTTCTCACAGACAAGTGAACAAAAAGAGACAGGACTTACTATAGGTGATCTGATCAAAGAAGAATAGAAAGCCATTATTTACAAGATCAATCATACGATTTAACGGTTTCTCGGATCCCGTCGATGGATACACTGTAATAGGCATCTTTCCTCTTCTTCACTAACCCTCTACTTACAAGACTCTTTAAACTATTCTGCGCCACTTTTTGCCCCATATTGAAATAATGTGCGACATCTGCTAGACTTAATTCGTCCGTATGAAATAGAGTTTCTAATATATTCTTTAATAGCTCAGATATATCTGATCTAGCCAATATCCTGTCTATATGCATGTAATCGATAGGTTCCCTATTTGCTTCCTTAGGCATGGAGATATGGTTCAAAGGATGAGATCTCTGTGCATCACCTATAGTGTCGATTATATAAGCATATCTTTCATTTTTAGTGTATATGCACAGTCTCATCTCGAGAGGAAGAACACCTTTCCTGAAGTCTGACCACAATTCTTTAAGATTTTTTAGATCAGGGATATATTGGTCGGGTATATCTTGGGCATGGTGATACTGTGATTTGGTTTTGATCGATATAGGAACAAAATAATTGGTAAGAAAACCTCTCACCATCACCTTTTCTGTATTTATTTGGGATGCATTCTTCCACTTGTTGAATGAATAGGGATCATACTCCAAGGTCTTACAGATACCTTTACCATCCTTTTCCATGATTTCTTTTGTAGGTTTGGAAAAGTGCCAATCACCGTCTAGATCTGGCTTTATAAATTTCAGTTTGATCTTCTTTAATTTGTCCAACTTGTAGATCGCTTGGCTTAGAGACGTGAATTCTTTACCATTTACGAAGTAGTCGATGTTACAGAGGTAACCTGTTTTATCATTTTTCCAACTGAACAGCTTCTTTTTAAGTTGCTTTATAGCATACTGGTCTACTTCCTCATCAGGAGCAAATTCCAGTAAGTTCTCAAACCTCTCTTTCACAGAGTTCATCTTCAAACATCAATTGATATGTGTAACAAATAATTTTCTATCGTTATCTCTCTTTTCGAAAAAGATTTAATATTTCAAAGAATAGATGTGAGATATGTCACGAAATTTACTCATGGGCGTCGGGAACGATATCCGTGGAGACGATGCAGTAGGCGAACTCGTCGCTAGGGAGTTCGATAAACCTGGATGGGATACCGTAGATTGTGGCTCGGTCCCAGAAAACCACATAGTAATGGTAGAAGAAGGAGATTACGATCTAGTTCTCATCGTCGATGCAGCTTCCATGGGACTTGAACCGGGTGAGATCAGGATAGTGCCTAGAAAATATCTAGGAGTGTTCACGATGAGTACTCATGCGTTACCGTTGTCCCTAATCATGGATTTTCTCGATGACAAGGTCGGAGAAGTGGTTTTGATAGGTATACAGCCGGAGGATATGAGTCTAAAAGAGGGTGTGACGGAAAGGGTGATAGATGCAAAAGATAGGTTACTCAAGTTGTTAGAAGAAGATAGGTGGGAAGAGATACCAGAATTAAAGAAAAAGGAAAAGGATTGATCTAAGGTTCGTAGACTAGTTCATCTGAATATTTGTCGATACCCGCGATCAAGAATTCGTCTGAGAATTCGAAACAGCTTTTTGGACAGATATTAACACATTGGCCGCAGAAAGTACATCTAGCAACGTAGTGTTTCACCTTTCTCTTTTCAGCATCGAATATCAATGCCTCTGAAGGACATACCCTTGTGCATAGTTTGCATCCTATACAGCACTCCTTATCGTAGACCAATTTTCCCCTAAAATCAGATGGAATATCTATGGGGGGATTGATCTCGAGTTCTCCTTTCTCGATGAGATCCGCCGCGGCATGCATGTTTTTTGGTGTGTACTTCACAGGGAATGGATTGGTGGCTTTTTTAGTAACGAGCTGTTTGATCAGGGTAAATATAGTAGATGTTGGCATATCTTAATCACCTCTCATAATATCACTCCCTCTATCCAAACGAGGAGTGTTCCTAAAAGTCCGATGAGTGTCATGGGTACCCAGTAGAAGTAACTGGCTTTATCGATCTGGAATCTTGCTACGGCTACCCTGACTACGGATACGGAAACGAATATCACTGCGAGCAATTTCAATAAGAAGAAAGCCACGTTGCCTACCAGGTCACCTATAATTATTCCGAATATCTCAGGTCCTCCTATGGTCACCCAATTAGTCAGATTTTGGGGGAAGAACAATGCTATCATCAAAGTACCAACGACCACCATCTTGACGGCCTCGGCTAGATAGAACAATCCCAAGTTCCTTCCAGAGTATTCTACAAATAATCCTTCGGCAAGCTCTGTTTCAGCTTCGGCTTGATCGAAGGGAACTCTTGACAATTCACCCGGTAAGACGGTGAACAATGCCAAAGCAACGAGGATCAATCCTAGTGTTCCCACGGGACCCACCAGCCACCAAACTGGCGTTGAGGATATCACTCCCAGGGAGAACGTTTCAAATCTCCAGGCGATGGTGACTGCAGCTATGGCTAGAGGGAATTCGTAACTCATCATCAAGACTAGCTCACGCTGGGCTCCCACTGTAGCATAAGGCGAGCCGGATGAAAGTCCACCCACGGCCATGGCAACTGCGGGTATGGCTAGAAGATAAAGGATGAGGATCAAGTCTCCGAAACCTTCCATGATAGGCCCTAACGGCCCTATAGGGAGGTAAGCCAGGGCTATCAATGGAGCTATCAAAGCTATGACCGGTGCTGCGTTGAATAACCACGGTACAGCTCCGTCGGGGATGATGGTCTCTTTCATGAATAGCTTTCTGATATCCCTGAAGGGTTGACGCCAAGGGGGCCCTATACGAGACTGCATCATAGCTGTTATCTTACGATCAAAACCCTTGTAAAGCAGTCCTAAAAATATACCGATAAAAGGGATAATCAACACGTAAAATAATGATATGATCAGTTCTTCAAGATTCATAGTTTATCACCCAAGATCTCTCTGGTTTTCCTTACACTCATCTCATGGAGTTCTTCGTGATCGTATGAGGTCTGTTCACCGGTATTGATATCTACTATCTCGGCTCTATCCATGCAACCTATACAGGGATCGATACACGCTGCTATTATCGGTATATCTGCGATCTGCTCGCCTAAAAACATGGGTGCATAAGTAGCCAAGTTGTTATAAGTCGAAGCCCTGACCTTCCAATTATCTAGTTCTTCATGACCCTCTTTCAATCTTACATAATGTAGGGCCTCACCACGTGGAGCTTCGATACGACCGATACCTTCCCCATCGGCCTTTTTCAATTTGTTCAATAATGCAGCCTTTTTTGGCTCGCTGTCGATATCCTCATCAGGCATCTTTTGCACACACTGTCGTATAAGATCTATTGATTGAAGGATCTCTTTCAACCTTACCAATGTTTTTGAAAATACATCACCGGTGTTTTCATATCCGTATCTAGAAGGAATAACATAATCTAGCTCTAGATCTCCATATGCCGCATATGGTTGATCTATACGAACATCTTTCTTGACCCCGGATGCACGGACAGTAGGCCCAACACCACATAATTCAAGGGCTTCCTTTTCAGTCAATATACCTATATTTTTGGTCCTCAGCCTTATGCTTGGGTCTCCCAAGAATATATCTTCGAGTTTACCATAAAGCTTTTCATAATACTCGAGAGTGTTTTGGATCTTGGGGTACATCTTCGGTGAGAAATCTCTACGATACATCTTTTTAGGGATATCCCTACGGACACCTCCTACGGTCCACATAGAATAGTTGACTCTATTGCCAGATATCTCTTCTAATAGGTCCATCACTTTCTCCCTGATCTTCCATGTGAAGTGGAGATGTGTGTCAAAACCGATCTCGTGGGCCGCGACTCCTGCCCAGAGAACGTGAGAATGGATCCGCTCTAATTCACACATTATAGTCCTTATGTATCTAGCCCGATTTGTAGGTTCGATCCCAGCAGCATGTTCAACTGCCGTAGTGTACATGTGCTGGTGAACTATAGAACAGATACCACATATACGTTCAGCTAAAGGTATCACTTTAAGGGGATTTCGATGCATACCCATGAATTCGATACCTCTGTGGTTCATACCCGGGTGCGGATCTGCATCCACTATGGTCTCTCCATCGAGTTTAAATTTTACCATAAAAGGCTCTTTTAATGCTGGATGTATAGGACCTATAGGTACCTCATAAGTCGCGTCTTTACTCATCACTATCACCTCCGCTCCTAGGATTTTTTACTATAGGTGGATCATTTGCCTCTTCCTCGTCATGGACATATCTTGATCGATCTTCCATACCCTTATCGTCCCAGCGCCACGGATATTTGTCTTCTGGAAATACTTCGTCCAGCCAAAGTCTCCTCGAGTCGGGTATATCTATTACTTCTACTCCGAGGAATTCCTGTTTTTCTCTTTCTGTGGTTATAGCCCCGGGTATGATATCTGTGATCGTGGATATCGTGGGATCCTCTTTAGGAAGATGGACTTTGAGGTTTATACTTATTTCATCTCCAGGATATCCATAATTTACAGCAAAATGATAGATCAGCTCGATATCATCACCGATATCGGAACCAGAAGTCACGGATAGATGAGGGACCTGTAATTCTGAGATCGTCTTGACTGCCTTCCTAAATTCATCTCTCTTTATTTTTAACCATATAAGTTTCATAGGAGTATTATTAAGGCCTTTCTCGATCTCTTCTGTGTATATCTCGTCAACCCCATCCCCTATCTTCTGCTCCAGATATTCTTTCATCTCATCTAGTTCCAAAGGGAGTTGTATGTTATTCATTTGTCATCACCTCTGATTTTCTCTAAATATAACCATGCCTCTTTGACTCCGTTGATAATGTTTTCTGGTCTTACAGGACATCCATTAACATATAGTACATGTGCATCATCAGGGAGAAGTGAATCTATCGGCCCCTCTATCGCATAACTGTCGTAATAAACACCGGTCGTGCTTCCACAGTTCCCTATGATCATGACAACTTTTGGATCGGGTGTTTGTTCATAAACTCTTAATATCCGATCCTTCATCTTTTTTGTAACGGGACCTGTGAAAAGTAGAACATCAGCATGTCTTGGTGACCCGACTAGTTTTATACCGAATCTTTCAGCATCGTACCTCGGTGTTATAGCTGCAACTATCTCTATATCACATGCGTTACAGGAACCACTGTTCATGTGAAAGACCCAAAGCGCTTTATCGAACGTTTTTGATAACTTCATATTTAACACCTGATTATATGAGCAAATACAAGAACACCAGCACGAAAGCCAGTGTTACAACGAACCAGTACACGTAATCATTAACTATACCCGTATGTCCTTCTACAAGAGGATCCAAATATTTTCTCAGAGCATGTGTGAATCCCCAGTAGAGATTATCTCCACCTACGTGGATATCTCTTGGATCCTTAGAAGGTCTGTTACCTGATATGAACGGATCTCCTTTTAATCTTGTTTTCTTGTAACTAGATTCCCCCATCTGATAGAATAGATAAGCTACTAAAGCCATAAGCAGACCTACGATTATGAAGAGTATAGGACTCCATGCATCCCTTAGAACTATATCGATCAGACTGCCACCCCCAGTGCTTCAATAGCAGGGGCTATGATCTCAGAAACTACATAATTCGGGAACAAACTGAATATCACGATGATCACCGTCAAAACGCCCATGCTCAAAATCATACTGCGGGGGATTTTCATACCGATCTTTTGATCTGGTCCTAGGAATGCATTGAAGAATATCTTGCCGATAAGAGCAAGTGTAACTATACTGACCACCAGAGCGATTATAGCTAATACCGGATTGTACAGGTAAACGGATTTATATATCAATAGTTTTGAACTGAAACCAGATAAAGGTGGTATCCCTGCGATAGAAAGCCCTCCGATTATAAAGAAAAAGGTAGTGAAAGGCATGCTGTGTGCCAGTCCCCCCAATCTGTTCAGATCTCTAGTGTCTGCAGCATAGATTATCCCTCCTACTGAAAGGAATAATAAAGCCTTGTAAACACCGTCGTTGATCATATGGAAAAATCCTCCTTCTACGGCATTCACCCCAAATGCACCATAATCCGCAGTTCCTAATGTAGCAAATCCAACTCCCACTGCCATCATCATATATCCTATTTGAGAAACTGATAGATAGGCGATCAATCTTTTGACATCACTCTGTTTGAGTGCCATACTGACACCTACGAACATGGATAGAACGCCTAGTATGATCAGCAAATTTCCTATAGACGAAGGTTCTACAGCTCCTCGGAAAACAAAAAAGATCAATCGGAACAAAACGAACAGAGATCCAAGAGATGTTATAGCTATGAAAGGAGTGATAGAGTCAGGAGCTTCTGAATATGCATCAGGAGCCCACATATGCATAGGAACACTGCTTGCCTTCATGGATAAGATCACCATGACTAAACCTATAGCAAGTATATCGATGAAAGCTCCATCCATAGAATCTCTGATCAGGAAATAGTTCAGAACACCGTATTCTCCATAGAAGAATCCGATTGAGAAGAGTAGCAACAGTCCAGCGATGACACTTATTATCATATATTTCAAAGCAGCCTCGACACTCTCTCCTCTTTCATTGTGATAAGCGATAAGACCACACGAAGCTATAGAGGTCACCTCGAACCACACAAAAAGATTGAAAAGATCAGATGTAAGAACCATCCCCATAACCCCTGCCAATGTGAGCAGGAACAGAGTGTAGAACTTGCCAAGATCGTCGAAATCTTTCATATTTCCGAAGGAATATATCCCTACACCAACTGCGGTTATGATGATGGTCAAAGTAGCCAAAACAGCAAAACCATCGGCAAGAAAAGTGATCCTAAAGAAACTCACATCGGTAATAGCAGTTGGATCTTCAGCTCCGAACACATATGTCCAACTGCCTATAGTATATACCTCATAGGCCATCAATGATACAAATAATGCTGTCAAAAGAAGACCTATGATAAAAACTGCATTCCTCAACTCTTTTGATACCTTATCAGCCAGTGGAGTCAAAAATGCGAATAAGAGTGGAATACCCAATATAAATACAGGGGATTGGAGGAGAAGATCCACATTCATTCCCTGCACCTCCTTGCATCGTCAGAATTTATGCTGCCATAATGTTTTTTCAACATGATGACGAATGATAACATCAGTGCAGTGGTAGCAACACCGATGACGATGCTGGTTAGAGTGAGTGCATGAGGTGTAGGTAAAACCATATCAGTAGCGGGTGCGCTGGTCCAGATCGGTGCGACATATCCCTCTCTATATGCAAGGGAAACCAAGAAAAGATTAGCACCGTTCTGGATGATCGCTATCCCCATGATCATCTTTATCAGATTCTTTTTGAACAATACTACATATAAACCCATTATCACGAGTGTTACGACCATGATAAGAGGGAAAAAGTTGAACCAGTTCATTTTTCCACCTCCAGTGATCCACTTCTTTTAGCCATCATCCATAGGATAAGGCTTAGCGCAGCTATCACTTCCATCCCAACAACTATGTTCATCAGCGGGATGGTACCTCCCGTATTGATGTAACCCGGATTGATCCCACTAACAGTACCACCGAATATGCCTCCAGTACCGGCTAAAGAATTGTAGAACAGTGAAAAACCCATAATTAGACCCACCATAGCAAGTAGAAAGAAGAGTGTGAGTCCTGTAGATTCCATGTTGGACAAATCAGTTTTATTATCTTTCATAGCACCATGCGCTACGATCAGAAGAGCCGTAGAGGATGCCACGACTGCCCCACCCTGGAATCCTCCTCCAGGAGTAAGGTGTCCATGAAGGATGAGATATATTCCAAAAACTACGATAGGTACGACCATAATATCTGCAACTGTACGTACTACCACAGACATCTTAACATTCATTCTTCTCCCTCCTTGGAAGATATTGTTTTCCGAAGAACTGTTAGTACTCCACTGACTGCTGAGAACAAAACAGTAGCTTCACCTAGAGTGTCTAAACCTCTATAGTCGAACAACACCGCAGTCACGACATTATTGACCTGATTATGATCCTGACTGTTCTCTAGAAAATATTCGTCCATCTCTGTTTCTACAGGGTTTCCAAAACCTCCACCGTCTTGGTTACGCATCTCAACAACACCCCCAAAAAGGAAGGCAGAGATCACTATCAGTGCTATCACGGCTATTATCTTTTTCATTTGTACCCCTCCGTTCTATCAGTGGATTTGATCGCAAATATAAAAATCGCAGTTGTCAGAGCGGCTCCTACAGCCGCTTCCGCTATGGCCACATCCGGCGCTCTCAGAAGATAGAATTGTAAAGCAAGTATAAGACTGGACGCGCCAAGAGCGATGGCTGCGGATATAAGATCTTTGAACCAGATAACAGCCGCTGCAGTTGAAACCAATCCGATCAGAATCAATACCTGTAAAATATAGTACAACATCATTCTTTTTCCTCCTTATCGGCTAAATGATCCAAAACCGCTTTTTCAGGGTGAACTCCTACTCTGTGAGCCGCCCTAGCCAAGGCATGGGCACCGGTTGGATTCGTTACTAAAATCGCGATCAATGCTACAAAAGTGTGTATCACCATATTTAAGTACTGTTCCTGTGCCGGATACCAGTAATACATCGCACCACCATATACCATGATTGTAAATGTCATGAATATAGTTCCAAAAGTTGTACATTTTGTAGCAGCATGTAATCTCGTGTAAACATCTGGGAATCTGTGAAGCCCGATTATCCCTAGACCGTTGAATATTATGGAAACTGCTAATAAGATATATAAGATCGTTAAAACTATCATTTAGATCCCACTCCTTCTAGGTAGTTTGCTATGAATAATGTTGTTATATATGAGAGTACTGCGTAAACTATAGCGATATCTATGAAAAGGGTTTCCCATGTCGCTGCACCTAGTCCCACCATACTGGCCACCACCATTGTGTTTATCGTATCAAGTGCTACGGCCCTATCTGGTGCCGTGGGACCTAAAAATATCCTAATGGCTGAAATTAGTATGTATATGAAAAATATGCCTACAGCTAAAAGCAGAGGATAAGAAAAGTCTATCATTCTGCAAACCTCCTTATCCATTTTGTGAACCTTCCAGATATCGTTTCAGTTGGATTCTTCCTGACTTTGATCCAATGGATGTAAAGTTCTTTTTTATCTTCATCTACATCTACAGTTAGAGTACCAGGTGTTAGTGTTATAGAATTTGCTAGTAACGTGATACTTAGATCCTTTTCCAGCCCAGGTTTGATCCTGACTATACCCGGTCTGATGTTTCCAGTAATGACCCTATAGGCTACATCGAAGTTAGCTTTCACCATCTCTATGAAGAGCGGGATCAAATAGACCAGCATTATCCCCCATCTAACAGGGTTCAACATCCTGAAATCGTCTTTACGGCATAGGATATGGCTGGTAACTGATGCAACGATCAGAGCTACAGAAAATGCCAAGACCAACTGTTCATAACCCCAGAGTGGTGTGCCTTCCACAATCGAGACACCTGCTGCAAATGTTAAAATTAGATAGGTGCCCAAAGCGAGTAGAAAAGTTGAAAAGAATCTTTTGAAATCATCCATATTTTTTCCTCCATTTATCACACAAATATCCAATAATCTTCGTTCCTATTTTATCGGATTTCATATTGCTTTTTGTGTAGAATGTCATGACAAAGATTCCAACAATTTTGTATATATAGTATTTTCGGGATGAGTCTTAGACGAATGCGACAACCTTATATATCATTCTATTTTTGAAATCGATGATCATAATGAAAGAAGACTATAACTGTACATCATGTGGTGTGACCTTAGTGGGATTAAAAAATACATCGTTCCCATGTCCCGAATGTGGGGATGTTCAGATAGGACGGTGTAAGAAATGTCGAGATCAGGGCGCTAGATATGAATGCCCAGAATGTGGATTCAGGGGGCCTTGATCATGGGAGACGTAAGAATAGTTTATAAATTGATGCCAGAAGATCCAAAAAAGGACCTTGATGAGATCAAAGCAGAAGTCAAGAAGATCGCAGAAGAACATGGAGAATACAAAGGATCAAAGGAAGAAAAAGTAGCTTTCGGGCTTATGGCAGTTATATCGACTATCGAGATACCGGACGAAGGTGGGATAGTAGATGAGATGGAAGAGAAATTAAGATCCATCCCCGGTATCCAGAGTGCAGAAGCAGCTGATATGACTCTTGTATAAAGTCTATCAGGTCCCTTCTTCCCAACCTTCCATATACTCTTTCTGTTCTTGAGATAATTTATCAATTTTTATTCCATCAGCTTCGAGTCGCAACCTTGCTACTTTTTCGTCTAGTTCCCTGGGGATGTTGTGTACTCCATCCTCTAAATCGTTATTTATAACGTGATCCGCTGCCAGCATCTGCAGTGCGAAACTCATGTCCATGATCTCAGCGGGATGTCCCTGACCTACAGCTAAGTTGACCAGTCTTCCATCCGCTAATAGATACAATTTTCTACCATCTTTCATAGAATATTCCATCACGTCTTCTCTTGCAGTTCTTGAAAATTCTGAATTATCTTCAAGGGCACTGATGTCTATCTCGTTGTTGAAATGTCCTGAATTAGCCATTATGCATCCGTCTTTAGCATTTTTTATCTCCTCATCTCCGATGACATGTTTGCATCCCGTGGCAGTCACAACAAAATCCGCTCTCTTGATATTCTCCTTAGCTGGTCCAACATCGAATCCGTCCATCTTTGCCTCTACAGCCTTTATCGGGTCCACCTCAGAAACCATGACATCGGCTCCCATACCTTTAGCTCTCATGGCGATACCCCTGCCACACCATCCGTATCCTCCTACCAAAAATTTCTTACCGCTCAGCTGGAGGTTGGTAGCTGTCATCAATCCATCGATCGTCGATTGTCCTGTTCCGTACCTGTTATCGAAAAGGTGTTTCATGAAAGCATCATTTACAGACATAACAGGGAATTTTAGGGCTCCATCCTTTTCCATGGCCCGTAATCTAACTATGCCTGTCGTAGTCTCTTCACATCCCCCTTTTATACCTTCGATCAGATCCTTTCGTTCGGTATGGATCAACGATACGAGATCACCACCGTCATCTATGACCACATCGGGCTCGTGCTCCAGGATCCTGTTGAGGTTCTCGTAATACTCCTCCTCTGTCTCTCCCCTTTTTGCATAAACATCCATACCGTATTCTTCTCTCAGTGCTTCAGCTACAGAGTCATCCGTGGAGAGTGGATTACAGCTGGCCATCTTCACCTTGGCCCCGGCTTCCGCTAAAGATAACGCTAGAATACCTGTTTTCGCTTCTACATGTAATGCCATGGATATGTTCTTTCCTTCAAGGCTTCTGCTTTCTTTGATCTCTTCCCTTACTTTCTTCAATACTTTCATGTGTTCTCTAGCCCACTGTAATCGTTTTTTACCCTTCTCTATCAGTTCTCTCATGGTATCGATTGTTCATCGAGAGACTTGTAATTGTCTTTTTCCCTCGGTTGTATATCCGATTTTTCATACTATGAGGTAGTTTTGATGATAGGTAATTTGTTTCTATATATCTCGATCACAGTTACCTCTAACGGATCGCTTAATTATCTTGGATCGTTCTTTTTAGACGCTTAATGTCGTAACCGATATGAATGATAGTAAATTTAGAGTTCCTCTGATAGATCGAAAAGTCTTTGAGACATATATTTTAGAGTCCTGTTCAGATTTTTATGATTGCTGAAACCCTCTTCCAAAGGTTCTTGTTTGTTCATATTAGGTACGGCCCTGATGATGTTGTCCACTATGGTAACATCCGAGACCTGTGCAGTACGTGAAAGCGGATTTAGGTCTATTGTGATAACAGTTTTACCCATATCCGAGAGAGCTTTTGCTCTGTCTCCATCCTCCAGTGGAACTAAAACAACATCTGAGGAGTATATCCCCTCTTCAGAACATAAAGCTCTAGCATGTTCAAGATCTGGTATCTTAGCGTCGGGTTCCGATCCAAGGACTTCCTCTGCACCGTTATCCTTCAATTTTTTTTCGATCAATTCCATCCTTTTATCAGTTCTATGGAACAAGTTGACTTCGAGCTTAGCATCTAAGTCCTGGCCTAATTTCACTATAGAATCTGGAACCAGAGCTGCAACGTTCCCGTTTATCGAGATGACTGCATTATCCGCTTCTTTCATAAGCTTCAGAGCGTATCTCTCGGCTTTTTCAGCAAAGGGTGTCGTTTCCTCTCCTAGCAGGTAATCGAAGGCCTCTCCTCTACCATGGGCTATCAAACCCGCTTTAGATGTCATCCCCTCTTCGACTCCCTGGACCAACTTCTCTCTGGTTTTAAGCGATAGATATCTCGGATGTGATTCAGGTATATCTGTCATAGTTTCCGATCATTCTATATCGGTTCCTACTTATTAAGGTTGTCAGAACATTGACATCCTCTCAATCCCGTACTCAGAGGGGGATGCTTCTTTCTCAAAGTTTCACTTACCATCAGAGGTCATCTACCTATTAATGCGTTCTAGCCAATTATGACGGATACGGTGGCATTTTGGCTGATTTATGTAATATAGTAAGGATAAAATCATTTTATGGGTAATTTGTTTTTTCTTGGAAAACAAACTACTAGGTGTGCCTAACTTCGGGAAAAACAAACTAAAAAAATTATTCATCTCACAAATAATCTTCTTTCTCTAAATGATGTATAATCTCATTAACAAATTTCTTGGCACTTTCATGCAAATCTTCAGCCTCGTGATCCGATATTACAAATGTATATTCATAATCACTTAGTTGTCTTTTACCAAAAGCTCTGTTCAATTCTCTACCCATCCATCTTGGGAAAATATCAGTCTTAACAAAATGCTTACCAAAACTAGAGATAACTCCTCTGTGAGATGAATAAGTTTTATCGAGAGTAAGGAGAACTGCTTCAGCCATGTAGAACATAGCGTAATAATCCCTTGAAACAGCAGATTCATAATCACCTGATTCATACAATAGTTTACTACTTTCAAGATACTTTTTTGCTCGTTCTACCAGGTTCTCTATTTCCTTCATGCCACAGCTCCCTCTCCCCTCATGTTTTTCAGTATGGGGCTGTTTAGATGTTCGTAATCATCCTTAGAAACGGGATATATGGAGATAAGCACATCGTATTTTAGATTTATATCTGTGATTATATCTATCATACGATCGATTTCCTCTCCTTTTTTTACATTGCCTGATAAAACCACAGCTATATCGATATCGGATTCGGCTGTTTCCTCTCCTCTAGCATAAGACCCATATAGTATAATCTTTTCAAGCCTATCTTCGTATAAATTTTTTAATTCGGTTTTTAGTTCTTTTATTACCTTTTCTATCCCAGACATGTCCACATGGATATGAATGATAATATAGATAAATGTTTTTATCTATAACTAATAGATTTTCTAAAAAATCAATCCTAACCTACTTGATATGGAATGCACTGATAGGGAAGGTTGATGAAAGTTGATATTAAAGAAGTGAGGAAAAAGATTTTTTATTGCAAGGAAGATGAAAGGGTATAAAAGGTATCGATAACATCTAGTTAATCCTTCGTGGATTAGGTGCAGATAAGGTCAAAAACACATAGATGGAGATGAGAAGTTGAGTTTTGAGGAAGAAAGGGAAAAGATGGTGAGTCGCCTAAGGCGGCGTGGTTACATAAGTAGTGATAAGGTCGAAAAAGCTATGCTTAGCGTCCCTAGGCATCTATTTGTTCCCGATTATGTGAGATCAAGAGCTTATGTGGACAGTCCCCAGCCCATAGGTCATGATCAGACAATATCCGCCCCTCACATGGTAGCTATGATGGTTGAGGAATTAGATTTAAAAAAGGGCCATAAGGTCCTTGAGATCGGGGGAGGTCGAGGATACCATGCAGCTGTTATCTCGGAATTGGTCGGTACCGAGGGAAAAGTGATAAGCATGGAATTACTGGAATCTTTAGCTAAGAAGGCTAAAGATTCATTAAAAAAAGCGGAGTACCTGAACGTAGAAGTCATCCAAGGCGATGGGTCCATAGGCTACGAACCCGGATCGCCTTATGATCGTATATCTGTAGCTTGCGGTGCTCCGTCTATTCCCCCTCCTTTACTTAGACAATTGAAGATAAAAGGGAAGATTTTGATACCGATAGGAGGTAATTTTTATCAAAATCTAATATTGGCTGAAAAAACCGATAAGAACAAGATAAAAAAGAAAGATCTAGGAGGGGTTTTATTCGTTCCTCTCAAAGGTGAATATGGTTATTGACCTCACATTATAGGTACTAAATCGATGTGCGGAACCTTCTCCTCTTCACTGACTATAGCATAAAGTCCTGTTTTTGGTTTTATACCATATATACACGGTGTTTTATTTATACTGGCTATTACGAAATAATTGTCGGCCATGTTTTTGATCTCGCTTGAAACCTTCAATCCGTGTTTGACTAGACCTATGCCCAATTTGTTCGATGCTTTAGTATTGGCCACAGCTTCTAATAGTTCCTTTATGGCTATTTCGTTACCCATCAGATACTCCATAGTATCAAAACCAGTGTACTCTAGTATAGGTTTATTATCATCTCCCCTTATCTCTCCAATGTGTTTGGAGTATATCTTGCTGACTTCATCCCTGCTCTTTCCGCCTAATGCCATCATATACGGCTTTTGGGTTTGAGGCGAAAAATAATCGACGATCCGGAATCTTTCATTGAACCTATCGGGATTTACGAATCGAACTAGATCCTCTCTAAGATTCTCTGGATGTGTACCTCCTGAAAGAACCGCTAATACACCACGATCTTGTGTCAAGAAATTCAAGAAGATCGGTCTAAGGACAGAGAAGTACTCTTCATTGCTAACATTCTCTTTTACTTCGAAGACATTGTAAGTCCCCTTGTCGAACCCACCGTTGAGTAGATCATCGAGGTCCTTTGATCCTGTGCTGTATTTACCATCTAAGGTCTGTAAAGGTTCCCATTCCATTTCTCCTGCTTCGGGTATTTTATAGGGTTCGAAACATTTAAACTTACCCCCGCTGAGTGTCATAAGATAAGATGGTTGTTTTATACCTACGCCTCTTAATTTTATCAGGTGTATCTCTCGCACATTCCTTTTATCTAAATGATATCTATAGAGTTCAACTACGCCATCTACCAGGTATTCTAAAAACTTTGCATCCGCCTTCTCTAATACCATTATAAGATTTGTATTGGAATTTTCTGCAAGGTCTTTTTGAACCGTCATGATGAAAGTTTCCTCATCTATTCCATATTTACTGGTGATACCCTCTACGCTGTCAATAACCAGGGTAGGTCGCTCAGGCAGTGTCTGATCGATCCTATCGTATATGTTCTCCAGGGAGGGTATCTTTTTATCTAGGTTGGAAAGGTGAGTCCTATCTACCTCTTCAGGAGGACCACTTTCTTCTATATTGTCTAAGAACTTTTTAGCAGATTCGATCTTCATCTTTTCCGATTCAGGTAATTCGTCTTCTTCCTCAAATTCTTCGTCTTCATATATCGTTTCTAAAAAAATCTTACTAGAATCCAGTACTCTGCTTTTCATCTCCTTTTCTTCGAGCCAAGGAAATTGTTGATATAAACTTTCATCAGATACTCTAGTAGATAAGTAAAAACTTTTATTAGGATCACCCATCTCTTCGATCAGTTGTAGAGCGAGTGTGGTTTTACCTGTACCTGCAGACCCCTTAAGAAAAATAGAGGATCCTCCTTTTTTTTCCAGAAATTCAATTATCTCTTTAGGTATGCCTTCAACTTTCGTCATTTTTTCACCTCGATTTCTAGTGAACCTTCTCTTATTTCTTTCAGTTTTTTAGATATATCATCCATTATTTCGATCAGTCTTTCTTCATCTTCTGATTTACCCATCATCGATAAAACAGAGTCTGAGGAGTTCTCTTGAATAAATAATATGGATTCGTCAGACCGTATTATAATATCTACCGGTTGTTTTTTTTCTAAGGCGGAAAATATCACTTCTGAAGCTCCTAATATGGTAGCTGAAAGGGTGCTAAAACTTTCGTGTTCATCTTTCTTTTCAACATAACTTGCTATGGGTATACCATTTTTTGATGTTAAAGCAATAGCTTCGATATCGTTTTCTTTTACTGGTTCTTTGAATATCTCTTCGATCTGGCTTTTGATAGTCATAATCTCAAACTCCGGTCAGGTTTGAAAGAATCATTTGGAACCTTATGTATTTAACCCTATATTAATTTTTCATCCTTTTTGGGTATGATGAATCTCCATATACTCACCCTCATAATTGATCTAAAAAATCGATATTTTTCCTTCCTTCCATCATCTTCTTCATATCTGAAACCAGTGACTCATAATAATTTAAGTGATTTCTGACGGTCTCCAATTCCCTCTTCAGATTTTTTTCTTTTTCTTCGATTTCCTTTATCTCTTTCCTGACCTCTCTATATCTTTCTTTGTAGTGGGATAAGATATTATTTAAATCTTCTAAACTAGTTTTATCCACTTAACATCACCTTATTAAAAAATCATCGAATTTCTCTGAAATCCTAACTTTATCGAGTTCATCCCTTTTTGCAGCCCTCATCACATCTTCGATTTCTTTTATATTCTCTTTTAATTTTTTTGCTTTTTTCTGAAGATACTTCTTTCTTTTTTGGATTTTTTTGAGCCTTTTTAATATTTCTTTCTCTCTTTCCCTCCATTTTTCTCGTTCTTCGATAGCCATCAACGTTTTAGATACGCTGCTCAATTTATAACCCCAAATTAACGCTTTTTTAATTTTATTTTGCCATATGCTTTAGATATCTTTCTTTTATCGTAAAGATCGCAGTACTCACAATACAATTTATTTCGGCGTAGCTCCATATCCTTTCGACAATCTGTGCAGAACCCTTTTACTATTCCAAGATTCTTCTCTTTTGTCGTTACCTGTATTGATGGTTCCGTCTGAATGACCTTTGCCCTAACTATATCCCCTTTTTTGTAAGCAGTATCTACACTTTCTATATAATCCTCTGAGATCTTAGAAACGTGTAAAGAGCCTTCTAGGTCCATAGCTATCCCACGTGGTTCCCCTTCTACGAGTTCAATAGAAATCGATGCTATAGACCCTCTATTATTATTAATCTTACCATATACGATATCACCATTTTCGACCAAAGAAACAGGATTAACGCCTTCTACACTTGCGACGAGATCTTCATCATCATATTTAACTTTACCAAATATAGAAGAATATACATAGCCTTCTTCTTCATACGTTCCTTCTCCTGGGAGCCACTCTTCACTCGCCCCTATTTTATCTCCAGGAGCCACTATATCATCTTCTGTTTTTTTCATCTTATTACCTCTTGTAGATATTTATGATCTTGGATCTTCTAATCTTCCTAATACGAACAATATCACTTCTATGCTTTTCGAGTCATCTGTATGGAAATTAAAAATCCTATCTATTTCAAACATATATCTTTTTTCCCAAAAAATATGGAAATCCTTTTTTATCACATAATTTCTTATATATCCTTCTGTTTTTTTATTGTGCAGCGAGTATATCCTATCAGCACTTTCGAAAGCAACTTCCAGAAATGGGATGTCTGCTCCTTTCTTTTGGGCACCGAATGGTGGATTCATAAATATTGTATCTCCATATCCTATAAATTCTTTTATATCGCAGATTTCAAAACTGATCTTATCCTGGAGTTCAAAATCTTCTACGACATCTTTAGCCACCTTAACAGCTGAACGATCTATATCTACTCCTATGACTTTATCAGCACCTAGTAGGGCAGCACCTATTGAAAAGATCCCGGTACCACATCCAAGATCCAGAACCTTCTTTTCATAGATATCATCATTTACCAATGCATGAAATAATATGTCTGCAGCGATATGAGATGGCGTGGGATATTGTTCGAGGTGGGCTTTTGGTTCAGGATGTGAAGGAATCTTCTCTAATTCTATCTCGAGATGTTTTTTCTTCATAACCATGATCATTCATGTCTTTTCCATACCTCATCAGAGAGATCATCGTAAACGCTTTTATCCTCTGTTTTTTCTTTTTCCTTTTTCTCTGATAAGATCTTTTTGATTTTATCTTCTTTGATCTTCCAATAGTGGATCCTCCATTTTTTTCCACTAGGTAGATAAGCTGTTTCCTCCTCTGTGGTCAAAATATCATAATCTTCAAGCATGTAGAAAAGGTCCCTTTCCCTGGAAGACAATAAATTATCTGTGATGGATTTATCATAACCAAACAGATTCATCACTTTTTCAGCTATAACTTCGGATTCTTCAGGTTCTATATCCCTATCTTTAAGAACTTTGATTACAGCCTTCTTGAACTCCTCTATCCTTACCCTAGCCAAATGAACTCACCGGGGATTTAGAATATATTGATTATGTATAAAATTATCCCAACATTTTAAGGATTTTTCTATTAAGATTTTAAAAATGTCATGTTTCGATTGTTATCCCGATCTCCTCGGCGATCTCTTTGTATCTGTTACGGATAGTGACCTCGGTTACTCCTGCAACCTCCGCTATCGCTCTTTGTGTTCTAGGATCCCCTTCAAGGATGGATGATATATATATGGCTGCGGCAGCGATACCTGTAGGCCCCTTTCCAGAGGTCAATCCTAATTTGTTGGCCTGTTCTATGATATTTTCACCCTTATTTACAACATTTCTATCAAGATCGAGTTTGCTACAGAACCTCTTCAAATAATTTTCTGGCTTAGTAGGAAGTAATTTCAATTGTAGTTCCCTAGATAAGAAACGGTACGCTCTACCGATCTGTTTTTCATCAGCCTGGGCAACATTGGATATCTCTGTAAGGGTACGAGGAACATCACATTTTCTACAACCTGCATATAATGAAGAGGCTATCACGGTTTCTATACTCCTACCCCGGATGAGGTTCTTTTCGACCGCCTTCCGATATATCATAGCGGCGGTCTCTCTGATACTCCTAGGTAATCCCATCTTAGATGATAATCTGTCTAGTTCTCTTAGAGCAGTAGCTAGATTTCTCTCAGTAGCATTGGAAACTCTTATCCTTCTATGCCATTTTCTCACACGATATATCTGCCCTCTGTTTTTATGGGGTATCGTTCTTCCGTAGGCATCTTTATTTTTCCAGGAGATCTGGGTTGATAGACCTTTATCATGACTTAGATAATTCATTGGAGCACCGGTTCTAGACCTTTTTTCCTTCTGTTTAGCATCGAAAGCCCTCCACTCTGGTCCATCGTCTATGTATTGATCATCTATAACCAACCCACAATTTTCGCATAACAACTCTCCCCGATGATAATCTTTTGAAACATGTTCACTGGAACATTCGGGACATTCTTGAATCTTTTCTATTTTTTTTTGTGGGTTTTCTTTTAATCTGTTCTCCATCTTAACATACCCAAGTTTCAATCTAATCTCCTAGCCGTTTATATAAAACTTCCGCCGGCTTCTATAAATAAAGAAATCCTACCAGCCTAAATATTTTACTTGTATGATATAGGTGTTTTTACCGTATGGATAAGTTTTTTAGCCCAACGTAGTTTCTTTTTCTTGATACTGTCATCACCAATTTTTTTTGCTGGTCTATCAAAATCCCATCCGTTAAGGATTATATGTTCAGCACCGAAATGATCTGCTATAAAAACACATCGATCACCGTCGGTAAAACCTCCAAAATTGTAAACTGTGTTGATAGGTCTACATTGGCAAGTTGAGACAACTTTCCCTCTAAATCTTTGTCCCCATCTCTTGATAAGCTCTTGGTTATCCCCGTGAGCATGTATAAAAGTCGGTATTCCTTCGACGTTCTTATTCTTTTGTAGGGATGTATCTCCATCTAAGTCTGTGACAAGAAAGAATTTGTTTCCCTCTATATCTTTGAATTTTGATATGGCCGAGCCAGCTATAAACACGTATTCTTCACAATAGTCCCCGGCATATGGCCCTAGTACTTCGACTCTCGAGCCATGGATCTGTTTTATAAAATCCAATCTGTCTGATCCCCTGATCTGATCTAGCAGCTTAGCTGCTTTGATATCTTCTTGTTTCGAATAGTTAAAATCTTGGAGTATCTCTTCATATATAGGTTTCCAATCTTCGTAATCCATATTATTTATCCCTACAGGGTCACTTTATTCCTCTTCCTCATTTTCATCTTCATCCTCATCCTCTTCCTCATCTTCTTCCCCGAAGCTGGTATTAGTGATACCTCCGAGGATGCCTATCAATAATCCTAAAGTTATGTTTATCGCCACCATGGGAAGAACATTTGCCGCTTCCATCCCTACCATGACTCTTATGTATCCGAAAGCTCCCCAGAATATGAAAGTGAGTGCTAATAAAGAGAATAGTATAGCCCAGAATGATTTTTTGATTCTCCCCTTTTTCAGATAAGTATCTATCACCTGACCTAATTCATGTAAAAATATAGCTCCTATCCACCACCAGATGACATTACTTGCAAAGGCTAGGAAAGCTATGAAAAAGGAGGGATCCTCCAGTTCCATGATAGCATCCCATCCGATCTGGGTGCTGCCAAGAACTATCAATATCGCTACTATCGAGAAAGGTAGCCATACCGATGCTGTACTTATGGCTTTTTTGAGGTCAAAATAGGATTTAATTAACTTTCTATCTAATTCGAATATTCTACCGATAACATAGATACCTAGAACAAATGATATGATACCTACGCCGAAGGATGAAAATCCACCGATGGCACCCCACCCCCTATAATATATGTCTCCAATTAGAGAAAGTACTGTGAAAAAACCATAAACTAGCAGAGCAAGGGAGATAGGGAACAATACCTTTCTTTTCGTTTTTTCCTCCTGTAAACTTTTTACTACCATATAGTAGAAATTTTCAACACTTTTGATCTGTTTTACATGAACGTTCTTTACATGGGATATATCCACTTTTGAAGTGATTATAGGTGTGATGTATTCATCTTCAGCCCCATCTGAAACTATAATAGTAGTATCTGGTTTCACCTTTTTTAGTACCTTGTCCACTTCTGCGGCTAAGGCTTCATCAGATTTCCATCCTATCTGAGTAGAACCACATACTGCTGCTACCTCGACATCGTCACCTTTTTTTTTCATTTCATCGTAAGTAGAGATAGCAGAAAATATGGAATTTGTATCTGAATCTTCAGGATCTTTTAATCCCAGCTTTACAGCTGCATCTAGCATTTCCTTTCTTCCTATCAAGGGTGTATTCAATCCAGTTTTGGTACCTATATCATCATCCCTGTCTATACAGAGGATAAGTTTCCTCATCTATCTTGCTCCTACCTTTTGAAAGTGATTTTGGGTATATCCTGAATCCTTAGCAAATTATTTAATTTTTTCCTGAGAAAACTCCTATAATTGTTCATCTGCCGAATCTTTTTTAACCGTAAAGGGAATACATCATCCGTATGTCTACATTTCCCCTTAGAGATTTTCTTACAGAAAATCGCGAGGTCAGGTACGACCTAGCTAGCAGTAGTGTTAGAGAGATATCACATTCTGAATCATTGAGGCTTAAAAAACAACCCGGCTTTGAATATACTGATGAGCTAGATAAAGAACTACGGATTAAAATATCTGCGATATATGGTATAAGTACTGACAGAGTTATACCCTTATCTGGAGCCCAAGTTTCCAACTCTTTGGTATTAATGACGTTGTTCAAACCCGGAGATGAGATCATAGTTGAATCTCCTAATTATCGACCTTTAGTTAATTTACCAAGGAGATTGGGTCTCCATGTAAAAACCATGAAAAGAAGCTTCGAAGACGATTTTCGGATAAAACTGGACGATCTAAAAGGTATAGTTAGTGACGATACAAAAGCAGTCATTCTCACGAACCCTCATAACCCTAGTGGCAAGTATCTTAATGAGGATGAACTTACAGACATCCAAAGATATCTCCAGGATAGAGAGATTCTTTTGATAGTCGACGAGATATTCAAGGATTTTATCGAGGATGATTTCTCAGCCATCGATCTAGGATATAATGTCATCATAACTTCGAGTCTATCCAAAGTTTTCGGTATGGGTGGTGTCAGAATAGGTTGGACTGCTTCAAGGAACAAATCGATTATGAAGAAAATAAATAGCATGAAATACGATCTCAACATATTGAATTCGACTTACTCAGAAAGACTTGCAATCAATGTGATCGAAAAAAGAGAGGTATTTTTGAAAGAGGTCAGGGGATTAGCAAAAAGGAACCTTTCAATGGTCACTGGCTGGGTTGAAGGTAACGAGTTTGTGGAATGGGTCCCTCCGACCGGCGGAATAATCTCATTTCCAAAACTGAGGATATCCACTGATTCTTTAAACTTATCGAAGAAGGCCATCGAAGAAGGCGTATTGGTAGCCCCGGGAAATTTTTTCTCAGAAGAAGATACATGGGATGATCATATACGATTATGCTTCGGTCTGAAAACTGAAGATCTTGCATTAGGTTTGCAAAGATTATCCAGGGTGATAAACAGATGGGTCTAAAATCTAGTTTTAGAGGTACCAAGGGCAAACTTCGCTTGGCCCTACTGATAAACATATCTCTTCTGCTTATAGCTTTACTTGGTTATCTTGTTTCTAATTCCTTGGCATTACTAGGGGATGCTGGACACGTGTTGACCGATATATTTGCCATAGCTACTTCTTTGACCGCAATAAATCTTGCAGCACGTTCCCCTCATGTAGAAGCCACCTTCGGTCATCATCGCGCTGAAGTGTTAGCTGCACTTTTCAACGCAGTGATCTTACTCTTCGTGAGTGGGTATATCTTTTATGAATCTTACCACCGTTTCATATCTCCCCAAGAAGTTGAATCCGTAGAGATGCTTATAGTTGCAGTCATAGGTTTATGTGGTAATCTTTATGCAACCCGTCTTTTACATGGACATAAGGACATCAACATAAGAGGAGTTTATCTTCATCTTTTAGCGGATACACTCTCAAGTGGTGGAGTAGTAGTTGGTGCAGTCATCATCTATTTTACGGGGAATTATATCGTGGATCCTATTTTGAGTGTATTGATAGCGTTATTGATAATCTCTGGGTCTGTTAAATTGTTAAGGGAATCAATAGGAGTTATAATGCAGTGGACACCGGAGCATCTAGATGTGAACGAGATCATTGAAACCTTGAAAAGAGTCGAGGGAGTCAGGGGCGTCCATGATGTTCATCTTTGGACTCTATGTTCGAGTATACATTCCTTTTCTGTACATATTGTTATCGACGATATGAGCATGATTGAATCAGAACGTATAAAATCTATGATAAGGAAGTTGATGCACGAGGAATTCAATATATATCATTCGACTTTAGAGCTAGAATGTGTCGAATGTGGTGATGAAACCGTTCAAAAGATATGTCACCCCGAGCACGGCACTGATAATCATTGACCATCGAATACATATTTATATCGTTATCTCTCTGGTATCATCTGATTGGAATCCATGATAACTATAATAGGTACAGCCCACGTGTTCGATATATCGGAAGAACTCAGGGAAGAGATCATCCGTAGAGATCCCTCAGTGGTAGCCGTGGAGTTGGATAAACAGAGATACAATGCTTTGATGTCCGATGATAGATCTCAAAATGATGCTCCTCTTATGTACAGAGCCATGAGTATGATCCAAAAGAAGATAGCTGACGATTTTGGAGTTAAAGTAGGCAGTGAGATGCTGGAAGCAATAGAAACTGCAAGAGACCTTGGTATAGGGGTAGCCTTCATCGATCTACCAGCAGGCCTGGTATTCCAAAAGATGATGAAAAGTATGAGTATCAAAGAGAAGATATATTTTGTCGTAGGATTAGTTGTGGGCCTATTTACCAGTAAGGAAAAAGTCGAGAAGGAGATGGAGAGATACCAGGAAAATGAAGGTGATTATATGGACGTTTTAGCTGAAAACATGCCTTCTATATCCAAAGTCTTGATAGATGATAGAAACAAGTTCATGGCCGAGAACATCAAAGAACTTGAAAAAAGATACGATTCAGTCGTAGCTGTAGTAGGGGATGGGCACGTACCTGGGTTGTTAAAAGAATTGGAAGACAAAGATGTAGAAACCGTAAGATTAAAAGAATTAAGAGCTGAAAACAGGACAACATCTAACGCAGAAGTTAGTTATAGTTTCACATACCAGAGGAAAAACTAGTAGTACTTTTTCTCATCATTTTCCTTTACATGGTCTGTTTCCTTATAATAAGCATTTTCATAGCCATGATATTCTTGTTTTTTATCATCTCTATTGGCTATAGTGATCACCCATGTCGTACCTACAGCGAATTGTCCGATCATTGCAGTATAAGTTAAGAGATTAGCGATGCTAAAAGGGTCATTCATGGTTCTTATCCTCTCTATATCTTCAAGGCAGAGTTCACAAAATTCAGTTGGTGGTGTTCTACCCATACCCGTGACATTTATCTCTACCGATGCAGCCATGACACAATCTCCGGCTTCTAAATTACAATGGTGTCGATATTCTTCAGATTCGTGATCACTGTCATAATCTCTACCTACTAAACCTATTAGGTGTCCCCATTCATGTATCAGTACAGATCTTTCGATATCCCCATAACTGAGACCTGGACTTCTATCAGCACTTCTCATGATGGTCTCTTTAAAGATGACTATATTAGTTCCCCTATAAGATAATCCCAATACGTTCCCTTCTTTCCATAAGCCATCTAGATAAAGGACATAAATAACTAATGTATTTTCTTTTGTTTCAACATCCCGGTATTTATCTTCAAGATAAGATAGGTCATGCTGATCATAGACGGGCTTTGTATCGGGGAAGGATATTTCATCTCCTATCCTGTGTTCTATGTTTTCTTTTTCTGTATGGTTTCGAAGCATATCGTCGAATGTTTGGATAGCTGTATAATTAGGTCTATAGTTTCGAACATAGTCGTATTCTATGATCAACTCATCGTAATCGTCATTGGTTAGATGCCACTGTCCCTTTTCCCATGCTTCGTATAAGTTGCCTCTACCCTTGATATAACCAGGTAAAAAAGTCAGGGTCAATATCAGGGCAACTAGGGTAATAGCTATGACGACAGTGATAAGTCCAGCTTTTTTTATAGTATTCATAAAGATGCTATCCAATTTTAAACCATGTATTCAAATCAAGATATATTCATCATTATTCTTTAACTTTTTGTTCTTGTATCTCCTCGTAAGCTGAAGCAGCGGCTTCGGCACCTTGACCTGCAGCTGTGATCGCCTGTTTTAATGGTGAATCTATGATGTCACCAGCGGCAAAAACACCTTTTATGTTGGTTTTTCTTTCTTCGTTTGTGATTATATAACCCCCTTCGGTCATATCTATTCCCATGTCCTCAGCTATTTCATTATTTGGAATAGATCCGATCTCTATGAAAAGACCATCTAGGTCGATTTTACTCCCATCGTCTAACTTCACTGATGATAATTTTTCTTCTCCGATCAGATCTACTACATTTACGTTGAATATGCATTCTATATCCTCATTCTGTCCAACTTCTTCTACCCGGATCGGTTCTGGACGGAAGAATTCTCCTTTCCTATATAGTATATACACTTTATCTGCATATCGAGATAATAACAATGCTGATGCTAGTGCCGCATCACCTCCTCCAACGACACCGACGATTTTACCACCATAAAAAGCAGCATCACAGGTGGCACAATAACTGACTCCTTTACCTATCAGTTCTTTTTCTCTATCTAAACCCAGCTTTCGTCTTTCTTGACCAGTAGCCAGGATAACTTTTTTTGCCTTATATTCACCCCTGGAAGATTTTACTGTAAAGTTACCTTTTCCCTCATCGATATCCTCGACCTTATCATATACAACCTTTACTCCGAGATCTTTTATTTGTTCTTCCATCTTACTTGCTAGTTCCATACCACTTATACTCTTCCTTGAAGGGAAATTACAAACATCTGGTGCCTCAGAGATAAGTCCACCGGGCATCTCACCGATGATAATCGTTTCTAATTTGTATCTAGCGGTGTAAAGGGCAGCGGTATAACCTGCTGGGCCTGTACCCACAATAAGAACATCATACATATTATCAGAGCTTCTATTCAGCGATAGTATTTTAAACCTTTTCCTATGGTACATTTATACTTATACCCACACTAGAAATTGAACTATACACTAAAAATATATATAACCTTAAACAGAATTGAATAAAGTCTAGTTGAGGAAATATGATACCCACAATCGATGGTTTAAATGGAACAACCGTCATCTTTGGTTGGTTCTACTAAACTTATGATGAATAGTTAAAGAAGGATTTGAGTACGATATAAAAGAGGAGCCATGAAGGAAGCTATAGCCCGATTGAAAAGGATAAGGTCCATTGGAGAATTGACTGCTAAAACCCTGTATGAAAAAAAAGGGATTAATGGAATCGAAGGGATATTCGAAATTGGGAAAGATGGTCTAAAGGAAATCTCGGGCATCGGTGATAAAAAAGCCAAACAGATCTTGGAGAGTGCAGAAGAATTAAAAGATAAGTTAGAGAAGTGCAATATTTGTGGATATTATTCTAAAACGGATGATCCATGCCCCTATTGTGAAGATGATGTAGTTGAAGAAGAAAGTATAGTTGATACATTTATAAGTAAAAAAAATGAGTTGTCTCAGTCATTAGGTAAAAACAACATATATGATGGATTAGTCGAACTGATCGAAGAACCGCTGGAAGATGAGGTTCGACATGATAATATTGTCACTACTTTCGTGGATTCAAAAAAAGTCAAGAAGAAACTTGATCACAGGTTCATGGTTATCAAATCAAAATTAAGGGAATTAGAAGATAGAAGATATGTATATCAATCTCATATCCAGTCTTTTGAGATATTATTAACGAAAGTAAAAACACTCGAGGATGAAGGTAGATATAGAGTCTGTTTTGAAATACTTACCCGGTTGGACAATAAGTTAGAAGAGATGGAATACGCTAGTGATGCCCTATCACGTTTAGATGAGATAAAGAAGTCCTTAGATAAGAGTCGACCATCTCTTGATTTTAAGACCCGTCTTGCATATCTGAGAAAGACTTATTCTCGTGGTGATTATGAGAAAACAAAAGAGTTAGTGGAAAAGACGATAGAAGCACTTGAAAATGAGCTTGAAAAGAAAAAGGCAAAAGGACCTATACCTCCATCTTCTCCTAAGATAGAAAGAGGTATGTTGAATGGATCAAAAGATTCGGGATCCCCCTCTGAGAAGGGTTTCATAAATGGTTTACAGAACGGGTCATTGGACAATACAAAGGATAAAACTGATATGGGTTTTATCAACGGTGTGAAGAAGCAGAGAAGATCTCTAGAAAAGAAGATAAGATGGAAAAAGACAGCAGTCACGGGTATGATATTTTTACTTATAATAGGGATGATCGCTGGAGCCTTCATATTTTTTGTTTATGAGGAGCCCGATGAAGGGGTAATAATAGATGGAGATTTCGATGATTGGCAGGATATCGACACCGTCTCTGTGGAAAGGGTTGGGTTATCACCGAGTGCGGCGATAATAGAGTGTGCGGTAGAAAGGTCTAGGGATAGGCTAAATTATTATTTGAAAACAGAAGAAGATGCCTTCGTCGGTGGCTCGGATAGAAGGATGGATGCCCTTTACGTGTTCATACAGGATGGTAAAGGGGTAGAAGGCCGGTCCTATAGGACCGATGATCTCATGGCCCAGCATATGATAAAGATACAGGGGTGGCAAGATGAGATATTCGGTAGGTTATACAGATACGAGGATGATGAAAAGGATAATAATTGGTTTGGATGGACCCATGTTGCTGGTATAGAGATAGAAAAAGAAGATGAAAAGGTCGAATTCTCCATACCTGATATGTACTTTGAGAATGATATAACCTCACAGTTGATCGTAAAGGATCATCAGGGCAGAGAAGCAGTAATAGAACACCTTATAGATCCAGAGAAACCCTCACTGACGGTTTACCAGAGGGGTTTAGATAAAGATATCTTCCATGGGGATGGTGAACTGATGGAACTTGTTTTCAGGTCCGAAGGAGGTCCCGTTACAATAGAAAACTTAGATTTCAAAGGTAATGGAGATGGCCTGTCAGTTCAACTCGAACCATATATGGAGTTTCCTTTAGAGATAGATAAAGGTGAAGAAAGAGAATTTACCGTTCATGGAGAATTCCAAGGGGATACGGGAGATACGATAAGCTTGGAGTTGGTAGGGATCACTTCTGATGCCGTTCACCGTATAGTTGGCTCAACGGTCCATTATCATCTTGACGATATCCCAGATGATGTGAGGATAGATGGGGCCTTCGGAGATTGGAAGGATTATAGTCGAGCTCCAGAAAAAGATGTACCTGAACGTATCGATATCCGGAACTACGGGGTCCATACAGATGGAGAAGATATCTATTTCATGTTGAGTACTAGAGGTAAAATACTCAAAGGTACAGCTATCCCCGAAGGTGTGGAGAGATTCGTGGACGACCGTATCGATTCCGACGGAGATGGCATACCCGATATATACGACCCCTATCCGAATGATTTTACGAACGATGGTGTTCCAGATTCAGAGATGGTAACTGAAGAAGGTCTACCCGATGTTGATGGGGATGGTGTTGCGGATTGGCCATACGGTCCTGACAGATGGTTGAACACCACGATACCTAGAGACCCAAGGATACCTGAAAGGTACTGGGGTAGAGAGGTCAGTAGATATATCGGTCCAAGACCAGATCCAGTTCTGACAGGCGAGGATAAAGTCGAGGTTTACTTGGGTGATGAAGGAGGGCATGGTTACAGTATCATGGACCATAAGGCCGAATTTAAGATCGAGATCAAGGGTCAGTACGGAGAAGTGAATCAATTCGATGTCAAACGCTGGAGTGGTTCTGAGAACAGATGGGTCGAAAAGGATATAGGAACTGAGATAGCGGTATCTTTAGATTCCATGGAGTTCTTATGTCATGGATTGCCAGATTTATTCGACGGATATGAGGTAGTGTTCATGACCTCGGATTGGGATGTGAACCATGATACTGCTGTTTACAGTTTACCTATCAACGATCCTGGCATGAGGTTGACAAGTCTTGAAACGGATCAGGATCTTTTTCTGCGGGATGATGATCTATTGTTGACATCGAAGGGAACTGACGAGTCAACGGTCACTTTATTGAACAGGGACGGAGAAAGAGATCATGAATGGACCTCCAACGATTTCGCAGGGGACTTTCACATCACCGATGATATCACAGCTCACCTATATTTAGATCCTAGAGTCGTAGGCGATAACAGACCCGGTCTTAATCTGACCTTATCGACAGGGTCTGGAGTTATAGGTTATGGAGAAAGAGACGGTCTATCTTCAGAGGCGTGGTACAATATACCTATAGAGGTCGTAGCTCCGAATATCCTTGGGGACGAGTCTTTGACATTATCCACTACCATAACCGGCCCTGAAGACACTGAATCACTGGAGGTCGAAATTGATTTCAATTCACATGAAAGAGATTCCCGGCTTAGGGTTCCAACCGATACTACTGTAGATATCGATTGGGTCGAGACCTATGATGAGGAGGGGGGATACCAGAGCACCTTCGAAGGCGGAGATACCGTTGAGGTCAGGGGTAATGTCACCCATCCTATAGATGCAGACCTTGTCCAGGATGTCGAGGTAACAGTTACCTGCCCTGAAAACTCTCTCATCGTTCATGGAGAAGAGATGCCGCGATATGAGAACGATCCCCAGGAACCGCCTTTCTATTCGATATACAACTATTCGTTCACTTTAGATGAAGATCCGGTCAGTGGTAGTTATCAAGTCGATGTAACGGCATGGGACGATCAAGACAACTCGGATGTAGGGACGACCTTCTTTTACGTACAAGATGATCCAGGTGTTACAGTTTATCCGAACGATGAGAAGGAAGGAGAACCAGGGGACAGTATCGATTTTACCGTTAATGTAAAAAATATAGGGAATGTTGAAGATATATATAAACTCGGATCCGGAGAATCCAGTAGGGGATGGTCGACCTATCTCTACCATGACGGGACATTGATCGCCGAGGATGTCGGGGGAGACGGTGAGTGGGATTGGGTCGATCCTTCGTGGGATTCGATGGGGGATGGGGATCCCGATATAGAGCTAGAACAGAACCAGGAGAAACAATTCGTTGTTGAAAAGTTGGTCCCAGAAGATACTGAGGGTTTAACCGATGAGACCATTTTTGAAGCTGTCTCGATCAACTATGACGGTGTTTATGATAGCTGTGAACTTACCACTATCGTACCTATATCCGAGGAGATGAAAACATTTTATCTGAGGAATGAAGATATCTTGAACACGTTCTTAGGTGATGAAGCTGTGGAAAACACGATAGAGGAGGATGAAAGTAATGTCTGGGTTCAGGATCCCCCTATGGCAGGAGAGTTCGAACTGATAGGTGAAGCAGAAGTCCATCTGTATATCGAACCGCATGATCACGGCGTCCATATCCCTGATGTGACCGTTTCTCTCCTTGAGGATGGTGAGAACATCGGTTCGGATACTATCAACCAGATAGAAACAGAAGGATGGCACACATTCTCTTTTTCAACAGATCATGTTGTCTCCACGGATAGTTCTCTGGAACTGCAAGTTTCCACGGTAAACGCCGATATCACCGTCCACTATGATTCTGATGGATACGACTCACGATTGAACGTGATTACCGACACCTACGTCGAAGTCTTGGATATAGAGACGTTCGATAGTGAGGATGAATCGGATGAATTCTCAGCAGGAGATGAAGTCATCATCGAATCCACGATTGGTGATCCTATAGGTAGTTACGATATCGCTGGGGCTGATGTATCTGTTTATAAACCAGATGGAACTGCTCTGTTCGAAGACGAGTCAATGGGTCTGGTTGAGGTCGATCCATCTTCTCCCTCATATTGGGCACTTTTCGACCATACTTTTGAACTTTCTCAGGATGCTCAAGCAGGGGATTATGAGATCAAGGTCGAAGCCATCGAATCTAATGGGGTTACATCATTCGGATTTGGAACATTCTCCGTCCCAGGAGAAGTCGATGTATATCCAGATCATAACGATACCGCTGATGCCGGTACGAATGTGAGTTATGACCATACGATAGAGAATACGGGAGCTGGGAGAGATATATTCCACATGCATGTGCTGTCCTCTCAAGGCTTCAACGTCTCGTTGTATTCAGAACAAGGAGAATTGATAGCCCAAGATATCGGTGGTGATAGGGAATGGGAATACGTGAATCCCGATTGGGATACCACAGAGGATGGAATACCTGATACGGGATGGATGAGCAGTGGAGAAACCCTGGAAATCACATTGGAGATCGAGATACCACCTGATACTGGGAATGTGACGGATGAAACCGTACTGCAGGTTGGATCATATCATCACGATGCAGACGATGAGGCTACAGATGTTACTTCGATACCAGAATTCGATAACTGGGCACTCCCTGCATCTATGATATTCATACTGGTTTTAAATTTGTTTATATTTAGATTTAAGGGGGATAAAAGATCCTTGAAGAACGATCTGTAGAACAGATCGAGATTCCATCGAATATACCATATCAATTAAATATCCATTCGATGTTTCATGTTTTGGTAAAATGAAGGAAGAGATAGTGATATCCATCGGTGGGTCGATATTGTTGCCGGACGATGATAACGTTTCTTACATCCAAGAACTTGCTGAGATCCTAAAGTCTTTGAAAGAAGTATACAAACTATACCTGGTAGTGGGAGGAGGTAGTACCGCTAGAAAATACATCAAATGGGGAAGGTCCCTAGGTGCTGACGAAGCTACTCTAGATGAACTCGGGATATCCACATCTAAATTGAATGCGAGATTATTGATAATCGCCATGGGTAAGGACGTTTATCCGATACCCGCCGATAACTTCGATGAAGCTATCTCTGCCGGGAACCATTATTCTGTGATCACCATGGGAGGGACACATCCGGGACATACCACCGATGCCGTCGCCGCCATGCTGGCTGAAAGACTCAACTCTGATAAATTGGTCAATGCAACATCTGTAGATGGTGTGTATACTTCGGATCCAAAAAAAGATAAGGATGCCAAAAAGATACCGGAACTGGATTATGATAGGCTGTTGGAGATCGTTTCCAAAAGTGAGGGTGGGGCGGGACCGAACGTAGTATTCGATCCACTGGCTGCTAAGATCATCAAAAGAGCGAATATCGAAACATCCATCGTGGATGGACGTGATCTAGAATCTTTAAAAAATGCTGTCAGGGGTAAAGAGTTCACGGGGACTAGAGTTACAGGATGATCTAAACACATAAACACAATATTTTATATATTCACTATATAGACTACTTACTAAACTATATTTTATACAGATAAAGTATATATCCCTTATCTCTTTTTCATTTATCCGATGAAAATGCAAAAGAAAAGCAAGATGATGGTCATCGGCATGATCGGCATACTTTTAGTTGCCAGTGTTTTGATGACTGGTTGTATCGATGATGGAGACGAGGACGGAATGAGAAGAGTAACGATAACAGGTTCTTCAACAGTTCTACCTATCGCTGAAACTACTGCAGAGGAATTCAATAGGGAACACGATAATATACGAGTATCAGTCAGTGGTGGAGGTTCGGGATATGGTATAAATGCAATATTGGAAGGAACTGCTGATATAGGTATGGCAAGTAGGGATATCAGTCCTTCTGAGAAAGAGGACGTTCCCGATGTGGTGGAAACCACAATCGCTAAAGACGGTCTAGCTATAATTGTTAGTAAGACTGTTCATGATGCTGGAGTTCAAGCGCTGACCACAGAAGAAGTAATCGACATATACTCAGGAGAAATAACAAATTGGATTGATATTGGTGGTCCAGATGAAGACATTTATGTAGTCGAGAGAGCTGACACATCGGGAACTTATGGAACTTTCATGGAACTATTAGGACTCGAAGATACCGCTGCTCACTCTACACAATTAGAAAATTCCGACGTTAGAAGAACCGTCGCCACTGCCGATTATGCTATAGGTTATGTAGGTATGGGATACGTAGGTGGAGATGCCCCCTCTGTTAAACTAGATGGATACGAACCTACCATGCAGAATGTATTGGAAGGAAATTATCCCTTACAGAGAGGACTACACTATTATACGAACGGTGAACCTTCAGGAGCTGTAAAGGAGTATATAGATTTCGTAATAAGTGAGAGGGGTCAAGAAATAGTCGAGGAGATCGGATTCATCCCGGTGGATGCGTAATTAAGTATATGGGGGTACGAAAACATGATCTCGAGGAGCAGTAAAGACAAGATAATCCGGTTTATTTTCTTCGGGATCGCTACTTTTTCTATCCTTATAATATCCTTTATTTTTTTATTTCTTTTCTCAAGAGCTTATCCAGCTATCGAGGAATTTGGTACTGGACTTCTTTCCAACGATTGGAGTGTTGCAAGGAGAGAATTCGGATTATTTCCGGCATTATATGGGTCGGTCTTCGTTGCTGTAGGAGCACTTTTCGTATCGGTTCCGCTTGGGCTGGGTGCAGCTATTTACCTTTCAGAGATAGCTTCTAACAGAGTCAGAATGATCCTAAAACCTATGATAGAACTTTTAGCAGGTATACCCAGTATCGTTTATGGATTCATTGGAGCTATACTTTTAGGCCGTTTTCTTTACGACACGTATAATATGAGGGGAGTAAATTCGTTTTTTGCAGCTATGTTGGTATTGGGTGTCATGGCACTCCCGATTATAATAAGCTTATCAGACGATGCGATGAAGTCTGTTCCAAAAGATATGAAGGATGCTAGTTTGGCTTTAGGTGCTACAAAATGGCAGACCATCCGCAACGTTACGATACCTGGAGCTATATCAGGTATTTCCAGTGCAGTTATAATGGGTATGGGTAGAGCCATAGGGGAAACCATGGCTGTAATGCTTATCATCGGGTCAGTGATGAGGATGCCGGTCCCATTCTTTGACATATTCGATACTGGTCATACACTGACTGCTCTTATAGCAGTCCAGATGGGAGAATCTCATGGTATCATAATAAATGTCTTGTTCACAGCTGGTGTCATGCTGTTCACCATTGTTGCTATCATGAGCATAATCTCAGATATACTTCAAACTAGAACAAAACAAAAATACGAGGGGAAAAGATGAGTTTAAGAAAGGTCTTGGCATTATGGATATTTATCATTTCGATAAGTGTGGCCATTTACGGATTTTGGAATATTTATAGTATTTCTGAAGTTGAGTACTGGACCATGGTAGCAAGCCTTTTTTT
Source organism: Thermoplasmata archaeon (assembly GCA_003551065.1). Taxonomy (GTDB): domain Archaea; phylum Thermoplasmatota; class Thermoplasmata; order Halarchaeoplasmatales; family Halarchaeoplasmataceae; genus Saliniplasma. The sequence goes on from PULU01000093.1 coordinate 57,985, forward strand.
GATATCTTCAGCATGTTATGCATCTGGTATCCATCATCATATCATATCTAAAGGACAAAAAGGTTTGCCGATGCTGGTTTATGGAACACTTTTATTGTCAGTTGCTGCCTTCTCAATGTATTTACCCACACCAATAGACCTAAGGCCATGGGATATATATGTTAGGATCCCAAACAGGTTCTTCTTTTCCCTTTTCATGTTGCTTTCGGGTCTTTTTGGAGCTTATTTGAGTTTTAGACCATATTATGATTATAAAAAAGAAGGAGCACAGGTAGGGGCCTATTACATATTTCATCTTACTTTATTATTCACCCTTCTCCCACTTTTTTTGGTCATATTCAATATTATAACAAGAGGGATAGGTGGTATAACATGGGAATTCTTAACAAAGGATATCGTCAGAATGGGTGAAGAAGGTGGAGTCTTTCCAGCAATTTTAGGTACATTAGCTATGGTTTCTCTCACAGCCGTTATAGTTCTACCATTGGGTGTGGGCACCGCCATATATCTTTCAGAATATGCAAAGAAAGGATTAGCTGTTAGGGTTATACGTACTGCGGTCAATATCTTACAGGGAACGCCTTCTATTGTTCATGGATTATTTGGTTATGCCTTTTTTGTTCTGTTCTTATTCGATGGGAGAAAGTGTTTGTTGGCTGGATCTTTGACTTTAGCAATACTAACTTTACCTATCGTTACACGTTCAGCAGAGGAGGCTTTAAATGCGGTACCTAGTGAATTAAGGGATGCAAGCCTAGCATTAGGTGCCACTAAATGGGAGACCATAAAAAATGTAGTTTTACCACCTTCTTTACCAGGAATATTGACAGGGACAGTGCTGGGACTCGGGAGGGCTGCTGGTGAGACCGCACCGATCATGTTCACCGCAGTTTATTTCTCGGGAGCTGGAACGCCGAGTAGCTTATTCAGACCGATTCAGGCATTGCCTTACCATCTTCTTTCTTTATACAGATTGATTGGTTACAGGGATGTTGAGCAGCAGGCATGGGCTACCGCACTTCTTTTACTGCTGATAGTTCTAGGTATCAATTTCACTGCGATAATTGTTAGAGAAAAATATAGACAGAGGTTTTAGATATGTTAGCAAAGATTCGAGAATTTATTAAAGATGAAACTAAATGTGAACGTATAGATCTACCTGAAAACACAAAGATGAGAGTCCAGGACTTTGATTTATGGTACGATGATACCCAAGCCTTGAAATCGGTAGATATGGATGTAGAAGAATACAAAGTAACTGCTATTATAGGTCCATCTGGGTGTGGAAAGTCCACTCTTATACGGAGTTTAAACAGGATGAATGATACTATACCATCAGTAAGAACAGAAGGTAAAGTTTGGCTGGACGGGTACAATGTTTATGATGAAGTTACAGATTGTGTTGATATAAGAAGAAAAGTAGGGATGGTGTTTCAGAAGCCGAATCCATTCCCCTTTTCTATAGAAGATAACGTGTTTTATGGTTGCGAAGTTAACGGTATGGACATGGATAAAGAAAAAAAAGTCAAAAAATGTTTGAAAGACGCCGCACTATGGGAAGAAGTCAATGATAGACTGGACGAAAATGCTCTTTCCCTTTCTGGAGGACAGCAGCAGCGTCTGTGCATTGCTAGGGCGTTAGCTACAGAACCAGAGGTGATCTTGATGGATGAACCCTGTTCTGCATTGGATCCTATAGCTACAGCAAAGATAGAAGATCTTATAGATGAATTAAAAAACCATTATACCGTTGTGATTGTTACACATAACATGCAGCAGGCCGCTAGAGTCAGTGATTATACCGCTTACATGTACTTAGGAGAATTGATCGAGTTCGGTGATACGACTCAAATATTTGAGAATCCGCAGGAAAACAGCACTGAGAAATATATCACAGGAAGGTTTGGGTGAATAAATATGACGCCAGATGAAGTAAGAAAATCTTATCATGTAGAGCTCAAGGAACTGAAAAAAATGGTCGAGGAGATGGGAGACTTGTCATCTCAAGCTATTTCTCTAGCAATCGATAGTTTGGTAAGTCTTGATAATGATAAGATCGAAAAGGTAAAGGAACTGGATAAAAAGATATATGCTTATGATAGGCATATCGAGAAAAAGGGATTAAAATTGATAGCTTTACAGGCTCCTGTAGCTAAGGACCTAAGATTGATAGGGACTTGTCTTAAGATCATTACGGACCTTGATCGGATCGGACGGTACTCTGAAGATATCGTGAATGTTTCTAAAAGGATGTTGGGCAAGCAACATATGAAAAAACTTGTATCTATACCCCATATGGCAAACATCACCATAGAGATGGTGGATATGGCTGTGGACTCTTTTATGGAAGAAGATGTTTCCTATCTAGATAAGATATATGAGAACGAAGAAAAAGTCGATGCCCTTTATGATGAGATATTCAGAGAAGTACTTACCTACATGATGGAAGACAAGAGCACTATCACACAGGGTACTCAGTACATACTAGTTATACGGTATTTGGAAAGGATAGCGGACCACGCCTGTAATATCGTTGACAGGGTTGTTTATATGGAAACCGGTGAGAGGATAGAACCAGAAACTTAAAAGTTAAGAGGATAAAAATGAAAGATATGAAAATACTCCTGATATCGGATGTACACGGTAATTACGAAGCTTTGAAGAAAGTGATAGAACTAGAGGACTATTCGATGATGTACTGTATGGGTGATATCGTAGATTACGGACCTTCCCCACAGGAATGTATTGATCTGATAAGAAAAGAGGCTGATATAGTCGTAAGAGGTAATCATGATAATGCAGTGGCCTTTGGAGTGGATTGTGGATGTGGATACGAACTGAAAGATCTCTCTCAAGAGGTGAGGGAGATAACCATCGAGGATATTGATGGAGAGTCTCTGGACTATCTTGGAGGATTACCCATAGATGTGGAAACTGAGGATCACTTTATCACACACGCATCGAAAGGTGATATGTTCAAGTATTTGAAACCGAACACAGAAGAAAATGAGTTCAAAGAGTTCAACGGTGTTGAACAAGATCTAGTGTTTCTAGGTCACACCCATATACAGATGGACCGTGAGGTCGATGGTAAGAGATTCGTTAATCCTGGCAGTATCGGGCAGCCTAGAGATGGTGATAACAGAGCTGCATATGCGGTAATTGAAGATGGGGA
>PULU01000032.1 GCA_003551065.1 Thermoplasmata archaeon
CGTTCGGTCTTCTATACATGAATCTCTCTGGATCCATATCTACAAGTTCTAAAAGTTCATAAACTTTAGCTACCATATCTTCGCTTCCGTCCACCATATCATGTATCCTCAAAGGCAGACTCACGATATCTAACACCGTTTTAGTGGGATTCAACGAACCACCAGGGTCCTGGAATACCATGTTCATATCTTTTTTCAGTGATTTTGCTCTTTTCATCGTAGGAACAGAGATATCTTGTCTTTTGAATGTAAGTTTGCCTTCTGTAGGTGGATGTATACCCATTAGCACTTTACCTGCGGTGCTTTTTCCAGATCCGGATTCTCCTACAAGGCCGAACACTTCATTTTCTTTTATAGAAAATGTGATGTCACCGATAGCTTTTACCGTACCTGCTTCGATATCAAAGTTTTTGATTAGGTTCTTTACATCGATTAATGTCTTTGCCATATTAGCTCCTCCAACAAGCTACATAGTGGTCTTTTTCGACCTTGATCATCTTGGGTTTTTCATTTTCACACTCGTTTGAATAGTGAGGGCATCTCGGTTGGAATCTACATCCTGAGGGTGGGTCGATATAATCGGGAGTCTGTCCGGCGATACCGGCTGAGAAACCACCACCGGTCAATTTTGGAGTCGCTTCTAAAAGTCCAACAGTATATGGATGGATAGGGTTATCGAATAATTGTTTTGTTTCAGCGATCTCGATTACAGTACCAGCGTATATCACGTATATCTTATCAACAAATTTCTTTACTGTTCCTAATGCCTGCGAAACCAAAATCGCTGATAAATCTCGCTCCTCTAGTATTTTTCCGATCAAGTCAAGAACTTGGTTCTGGATAGTTACGTCTAGATTAGATGTAGGCTCATCGGCTATCATGAGATCTTTAGGTGTTGCTAGACTCATAGCAATACATACTCTTTGTCTCATACCACCACTCAGCTGGAAGGGGTAGCTCTCGTAAACCCTTTCAGGATCTGCTAAAGCCACAGATTCGAAGAGTTCTATCGATTTTTCCTTATAGTCTATATCTTCACCGTGTTCTTTAGAGTATTTCAATATGTCTTTCATCTGGGTCTTGACTTTGAAGAGAGGGTTCAATGAAGCTGTTGGGTCCTGTGGTATCATACTAACATTTTTTCTCCGTAGCTTCATAAGTTCTTTTTTCTTCATCTTGAGAACATCATTTCCATTGAAATTTACTTCCCCGTCTTTGATAACAGCATTGTTGGGAAGGATACGATTTATGGTCTTCATAGTCGTCGTTTTTCCACATCCGGACTCTCCTATGATGCCGATCTTCTCTTTTTTGTGCACTTCCATGTTTAAATCGTAGATAACATCTGTCACACCACGGTACGTTTCGTAACCAACGTTTAAATCCTTTATCTCAAGAACTTTTTTTGTCATCATGAACCCGCTCCTACTTCTTCAAAGGCATCTTGTATGCCGTCACCTAGAAGGTTGAAACCCAAGATTATAAATGATATAGCTACTGCCGGGAATATACTGATCCACCACCATGTAGGTAATAATCGAGATCCTTCTGCCACCATGGTCCCTAGATCAGGAGTAGGTGGTTGTGCCCCTAGTCCAACAAAACTGAGTGAAGCACCAATGATGATAACCCAGCCGACGTCTAAAGTCAGTTTGGTCAGAATTGGTCCTGTGCAATTAGGCAGCAGTTCAAAGAACATGATGTGTGTTTTACTGTCCCCCATTATCTCTGCAGATTTTACGAATTCTTCATTCACTAGAGAAGATACGTTGTTGTACGTGATCCTTGCGAACCACGGCCACCACATCAGAGATACCGCTAACATAGCATACATCGGATCGGGTTCCAACATAGCGGTGATGCTCAATGCTAAAACAAGTGGTGGAACAGCGATGAATATATCTGAAGTTCTCATGAGAAGAGTATCTATCCATGTATCTTTGTGATATCCTGCGACTAGTCCTACGACAACCCCAGTAGGAACTACTAGACTCAGAACAACAACCGCCATCCTTATAGAATACCTAAATCCTAATATAGTTCTAGTAAGAACACACCTACCGTAGGAATCAGTACCTAAAGGGTATGTCCAAGACTGAAATGGTTCGATGAACCTGTTTGGATAATCCCTGTATGCCCCAGCATGTGCAGGGTGGGGTACTACATATTCTCCAAATATTGCTAGGAATATTGATATCAAAGCTATAGCGAGACCTAGTTTTGACAAAGGATTCTTAGAAAACCTGTACCATCTTCTTTTTAATGAGTCCATCAATGGTGATTCCTTTTGTTCGTCGATGAAGCCTTTTATTTTTCCTATATTTCCTTTACTTTGTGAACTATTCTCCGCCATTTTATCAGCTCCCTGAATACCTGATCCTTGGATCGATATATGCTACCAACGTATCAACTACGATGTTGATTATGGCGAACATGATACCTACTATCATGACCGTAGCAACGATAGTATTTAGATCACTTCTAAGCATAGCGTTTATAGCAAATCTAGAAAAACCAGGCCATCTAAAGATCAACTCCACTAAGAAAGCATTCCCTAGCATCATGGCTATCTGCATACCCAATACAGTTACTCCCGGTATTATAGAAGGTCTCAATAGATATTTGAATCTTACAGTTCTTTCGGGAAGTCCATAACCTCTAGCCATGGAAATATAATCTTTCTGGTTGATGGTGATCATACCTGACCGTATCATCCTAGCTACCTGTTCCATACCTGGGATAGCAAGAGCAACAGCAGGAAGTGTGGCATGCCAGATGTAATTACCTATAGTAAAGAATTCTCCTGAAAATAAAGCATCCAAACCGATAAATCCAGTAACTCTTGATGGAGTGGCAACTCCTTCACTGAGAGAACCACTTGTCGGGAACCATCCCAAGTTTTGAGAAAATACAAGCTGGAATATGATAGCGAATACAAAAGCAGGGACAGAAACACCGATATAAGAAAATAACCGGGTTATATGATCCTGCCATTTATCGATATTTGAACCTGCGAATATCCCTAAAAGGAATGATCCTACGATCTGTACAGAGGCTGCATAAGCTATCAATTCTAGTGATCTAGGGAGATACTGTTGTACGTCTGCCGTGACACTTCTTCTACTGTAAACAGAAAAACCTAGATCCCCTTGAAACACATTTCTCATCCAATAAAAATATTGAGTATATACCGGTTGATCTAGAGCTAAACTCTCTCTCAGTTCCTCTACTACATGGTCTGGTGTTTGTGGTGAAACCATCATACGTATAGGATCTCCAGGTATTATCCTGCCGAAATAGAAGATAAAGATAGATAAACCAATCAACGCAACTAATGCCCAGAAAAGCCTTTTTCCTATATATTTTTTCATATCCAATGTACTCAACTCCTTGTTTTTTGTACGAAGTTAAGAAATTATGAAACCAGGTAGAGGCTATCAGCCCCAAACCTGGTTATTTGATTGAAATGGTTTTTTATCGTTCCCCATGTGGGAGTACTTCTATATTTCTAACGTTTACAGAGTATCCATTCGAAGGTATAGAATACTCGAGTGGGTCCTCTGCTTCAGGCCATGTTACATACGGCTGGTATGCGTGCTTAGAATATTGGTCGTGCCCGAACAAAGATGGATACATTTCGAATAACTCGTTCTGTACTTCTTCATAAAGTGCGAATCTTTCGTCCATATCTGGTTCTCTCAGTGCATCATCTATCAGTTCGTCGATGTCGTCATCTTCTAGCCATTCGTTCTGCTGCCATGAACGAGCATTCCTCGAATGGTATCTCGCATTCAGGAGTGAACCGGCTTCCGGATAATCAGCAGAAACCCATACGATACAAATGTGTGGTGAAGTTTCTTTTTCATACATTGCATCTATAAGCGCGCCCCATTCATATCTTCTCGACCTAGCTTCAAGACCGATATCTTCTAAATCACTTGTTATCATCAAAGCCACGTGCTCAGTAGCAGGAACTGCTCCGGTCCAACTGGCCTCTATCTCGTAATCCTCCGGATTTTCAACGATATCTGGATAGTACTGAGATTGTTCTAAGTACTCCATAGCCTTCTCATGATCGGTTGTTGGCATATCCTGTTCTACCGCTCCACCTAATAGGATAGGTAATATACCCTCCATGAGTTCGCTCTCTGGGAAGATATCGTCTATCTGCGATTCATAATCGAAAGCATAAGATATTGCTTTTCTCACATATATACAATCAAGTGGTTCTTTTTGTGTGTGCATCATACCGTACAATGCCCCACCTTCTGGATAAGCTCCAAGTTTACCATCGAAAGTCTCAGCAATGTCTACAACTGTGTGGTGTTCCAACCATTCTGATGTGATCTCCAATTCTTCAGCTCCGAACATGGTCCTTTCTGTTCCGGCTTCTCCTAAAGCCAACATCCTGAACTCGTCCGGTGCATTCTCTGCCATAGGACCCCAATAATCCTCGAACCTTTCACCGTAGAAATGATCTTCTATAACAGCTTCGTAAACATTGTACGGACCTGTACCTGCTGAGTTTTCAATAAGATAGCCTCGTCCAAGATCGTTACCCCATGGTTCATATACGAAATCGGCATCTTCGACAGCGTTATCGAGAACCTCTTCTTTATCGACGATATAAAGTCTCACTAGTGATGGTAGGAAAACTCCTCTTGGTTCGGTTAGTTTAAATCTAACCGTGTAATCGTCTACGACTTCGGATTCATCTATATCTATATAAGGTTCAAACATGTGGGCGAACCCTTCACCTATGGTTACAAGTCTTTCCATTGAGAACATAACATCTTCTGCAGTCATCTCGTTTCCACTATGGAACGTCACATCGTCTCTTAGATGGAATGTCCATGTCATCGCATCCTCTGAGACATCCCAGTCCTCTGCAATCCATGGCTCAACTCCTTCCTGTGTCGGGAAGACCAACGGATCATAGAAGTTGGTGAACGCCACCGCACTCGATTTGTCAGTTCCTATAGCTGGATCTATATCGGTCGGCCACGCAAATCCCATCCTTAGTAACGTTGGTCTCTCTTCGTCATCATCAGGATCCACACACCCTGAAAATGCTACAGTAGAAATCAACAGTGTACCAAGAATCAATATCGCGATATACCTTTTTTCTAACATCTTATCATATCCCTTTTTTTATGCGTCACTTAGTTGAATTATCTAGCTTCAAAATCCTATTTATATATTTCCCTGTTTAATCGAATCAAAAGAGTAAAAATTTAACAAAATTATAATCAAATTTAAACTCTCTTTGACTAAAACAAATAAATCCGACGGATAAAGAAACATAGTATTTGCGGAAGTTAGGGGACTTATTAAACTAATAATTAATATCGGTTAAAAGTTAGAATGATAAAAATAATATATTACTACATCTTAGGTAGATTTTATATTTTTTCTAAAATTAATAAGTTTTGCCTTATAATTTCACGATCATTTAAAATATAACTATTATATATTACTGCGGTTTTAATATAATAATAGAATGGTATTATATTAGAAAGGATAATAAGGTATTACACGGTAATATAGATCATGAATTGCTGTTCATTGTTCAGCTGTTTAATAATAGACAGGACAAAAAAAAGTATGGAGACCGATATGATGAATAATTTAGATCCGGAAGAGGTATGGTTTTTTTTTGAAGAGATATCGAAGATCCCCCGCTGTTCAGGCAATGAAGACGAAGTCAGGGACTTCGTAAAGTCCACAGCCGAGGAACATGGATACGAGACCGAAGTTGATAATGTTGGGAATTTACTCGTGA
>PULU01000109.1 GCA_003551065.1 Thermoplasmata archaeon
AATAACAGTCACTTTTAAGTATTAGAACATATATGAATCGAAACCCGGATTCGTTCGGAGGCTAAATATGTCTAGAATGCACAGTTCAAAACGAGGAAGATCAGGATCAAAACGCCCATATGTCACGTCTAACCCCGAATGGGTAAAGATGGAAGCAGACGATATAGAGGAGAAAATACTCGAATTATACAAAAGAGGCAAAACACCGAGTGAGATAGGGGTTATATTGAGAGATCAATATGCAGTACCAAACGTAAAATTAGCAACTGATAAAGACGTGACCGATATACTCGAAGAAAATGATGTCTATCAAGATTTTCCTCAGGATTTGATGAACCTTATGGAAAAGGCTGTAAATCTGAGTGAGCACCTTGAGGAGAATCAAAAGGATCTAAAAAACAAACGTGGACTTCAACTGGTGGAAGCAAAGATTAGAAGACTAGCTAAATATTACAAAAAACAAGGTAAGATCCCAGAAGACTGGAAATACTCTCTAGATATCGCTGAGATGCTCACACAATAATAATTGTAGGAGAGTGAATGTGGTCGAATTACCGGAGGAATTAAGGAGTAAATTCGAATCCGCAGCTGAGATTTTAGATGGTCACGACAAATTCAGGATGATATCCCATTACGACGGCGATGGCATCTCTGCCGCTTCTGTTCTAGCTCTGACATTGATGAGAAAGAACAAAGGGTTCCATGCAAGATTTGTCAGCGAACTTCCAGATAATCTACCTAAAGATTTACCTATAATCCTCACAGATATAGGTAACAGCCATCTTAAATCCTTGAAGGATACCGAAGAGCCATTGATCGTCCTTGACCATCATAAAGTCGATGAGAAAATAGAGGGGGATGAGGAACACATCTTTATCAATCCACATGACTATGGTATAGATGGTTCACAGGAAGTAAGCGGTGGTACTTTGGCATTGATACTTTCGGTTATATTCGATAAAAAAAATATATCCTTATCCGTTTTTGGTCTGGCGGGTGCTGCAGCCGATAAGCAGGACCTGGACGGGTTCACTGGTTTGAACCTCTCTTTGCTAAAAGATGCCTTGGAAGAAAACGAACTAGAAGAAACAAAAGGGCTCTTTCTAGATGGCATAGATATAAAAGATGCCCTGATGAAGGCTTGTGATCCCTATTTTCCCGGGATATCCGGTAGGGAGAGAGATATAAAACTTCTGCTGGAAGACATAGATCTAGACTCCGAAACACCGGTTGCAGATATCTCTAGTGCAGCTTCAAGGAAACTAAACACTCTGTTGATACTCTCTCTTCTCGAGAGGGATATCCCTAGCCATATAATAGAGAGTATAAAAGGTGAACACTATTTTTCCAGCAGATTCGACTTGGGTGTCAACGATCTATATAAACTACTCAATTCCTCAGCTAGGACAAAACAGGCTGGCCTAGGTATGTCACTTTGTTTGGGAGATAAAAAGGCTTTGAAAAGAACAGAAGAGATCCGAAATGATTATAGGTCTGATATGATCCAAAAACTGCATTCTCTAGAAGATGATGGGCCAAAGGAGAAAGAGAATATACAATATTTTTTTGAAGAAAAAAAGGAGCGAAAGGGTGAGTTGGCTGGACTCACAATGTTATATATATTCGATCAGACCAAACCAACTTTGGGGATATGTGAATTGGAAGATAGATTCGATATTTCAGCTAGAGCAACTAGAAAACTCGTGAGTGATGGTTTAGATTTAGGGGAATTGTGTAGGGATATAGCAGAAAGATATGATGGGCGAGGAGGGGGACACGACATCGCCGCAGGGGCGACTGTTCCAAAAAAGAACAAGGACGAATTTATTGAAGATTTTGATAAAGAGGTAGGGAAAGCATTAGGTAAAGATTGAGCTTTGACCGAAAATAATAAGATAGGGGTGACCTTTTCTTAAATCACTGATATATATGGTGAAATGCAATGATATATTTTCGGAAAGAGCGAAATCCATGAAGACCTCTGAGATAAGAGAACTACTAAAGTTGACTCAGAAACCGGGTATTATCTCTTTTGCAGGGGGATTACCGAACCCCGATGCATTCCCTGTGGAAAGTACGCGCAGGCTGATAAATGAGCTGATGGATGACATGCCAGAAAGTGTACTACAATATGGTTCTACTGAAGGTATCACACCTCTACGGGAAGTACTGGCTAAAGAGATGACTGAAAGGGGCATGGATGTAGGTAAGGAAAATATCTTGATAACCCACGGTTCCCAGCAAGCCCTAGATCTTATCAGTAAAATATTGCTAAATCCCGGTGATACTATCGTTGTTGGTTCACCGACCTATTTGGGGGCTACGGGTGCTTTCAGAGCTTTCCAGGGACACATGGAAACGGTCCCAGTAAAGGAAGACGGCATGGATATGGATCTTCTAGATGAGAAGTTGACGGAATTAGAAAAAAAGGGATGCAAACCAAAATTTTTGTATCTAGTACCTACTTTTCAGAACCCCTCGGGGGCTACCATCCCAGGTGACAAAAGAAGAAGGGTACTCGACATAGCATCTGAACACGAACTCTTAGTGGTAGAAGACTCGCCTTATTCTTATCTTCGCTATGAAGGATCGCCTCAACCACATCTTATGTCTTTGGACGATGAGGATAGAGTGGTGAGACTTCAAACATTCTCCAAGATCTTGGCACCTGGTTTCAGGATTGCCTGGTGTGTTGGACCAAAAGATTTCATAGAGAAGATGGTCATCGCTAAACAGGCAACTGATCTCTGTACGAACCCCTTCGGTCAGTATGTAGCTTATAAATACGTCTCAGAAGGTGTTTTAGATGAACATCTAGAATACATCAAAAAGCTGTATAACGAGAAGAGATTAGCCATGTTAGAAGCCATGGATGAACACATGCCCGATTACGTTGAATGGAACAGACCAGAAGGTGGTATGTTCATCTGGGCAAAGTTACCAGAGAATATCGATGCAAGGGAGATGTTCGAGAAGGCTATAGAAAAGAAAGTAGCATACGTTGTTGGAGATGCTTTCTACGTTGAAGATGACGGGCACAACACAATGAGATTGAACTTTACACATTCTTCAGAAGAAGAGATATGGACAGGGATAGAACGATTAGCAGATGTCATCAGAGAAGAGGTCAAACAGAAGGAAAAAGAGGGTGTCGTAAAGGAAACTCTGATAACACCTTAAAATGATGGATCGATAACACCTTTGAAAACCCATTCATCTCACATTTTTTTCTTCTTTTCATTAACTATCCACAGATCTCCAAATGGAGGTGATAAGACAGTCCTCATATCACAAATATAGTGTTTTGAATGGAAAAATCAGATAGTAACAAAACAACAAGCATTTTATATCTGATTCATTTCTGAATATATACTTATGATAATAAGGGAATTCAGGACTTTCATGGTGATCATAGTGATCTTCAATATGGCTATCATAGCCCCTTTTCTGATCAACCATGAAGAAGATGACGTAGGTGGTGTCCCAACAGATGTAGGCGTTCCTAGTATCGTCTCGGTACATGAAACGAATTCAGATGGGACGGACAAATCATATGACATCACAATCGAGAAGTTCGAAGCGGTGCCTAGAGACGGTGAGATAGAGCTGTTCTGGTCTATATCAAAAAATGATACCGAAGACGTGTCGATATCCCATTATAACGTCTATAAAAACGGAGAACTCATATCTGTAGAGGAGAGTGATCCATTCCTTGATGTTGAAGTTGAAAACAGGGTGACATATACTTATCGAATAGAAGTTATATGTGAGGAAGGTGAGGTCCTGAAAGTTTCTGAAGAGATCGATGCAGCCCCTGAAAGCTATTGGTGGATCTATTTAGCCATCATCATAAACATAGGTGCATTTTTATTCATATTATTTTATTACATGAAAAAAAGAGGTTGACTGGTATCTTCTTCTTTGTGATAATATTAATATATGGAACTCATTTTACATTCTCAGGTTAAATGGTAAATGGATCTAGATTAGAAATTCTGAAGCAAAAGATGGGGCGTCCATCAAAAGAAGAGATAATCGACGGAGACATAATACCTGTATTATTTAAACTAGCATGGCCTATGATGGTAGCTTCTTTGTTACAGACTGCATACAATCTGATCGACACCATATGGTTGGGAAGGTTACCCTCTCCGGAAAACACACTTTCTGTAGGGGCGATCAGCGTTGCTTGGCCCTTCGTATTCCTATTGTTGTCCGTCGAGATGGGATTAGGGATAGCTGGAATATCCTTGATATCACAACATACAGGTGCGAAAAAGTACGACGAAGCATATCACGATACAGGTCAACTCTTCTTCTTATTCCTTGTTTTATCTACATTACTAGGCCTTTTTGGTTTCTTTATCACGGAAGACTTTCTGAATTTTTTGACACAAGAAGGGGATCTAGTACCCTATGCCACATCTTACCTTCAAGTCATCTTCTTAGGATTTCCATTTCTCTTGACATTCGCTGCTTTTAACTTCTCACTGAGGGCATGGGGTGATACCATCACACCGATGCTGGTGATGGCTGTTTCAGTGGTGATAAATATAGTTCTAGACCCGATCCTGATTTTTGGATTAGGACCTTTTCCACACATGGGTATACGAGGGGCAGCTATCGCTACAGTGTTTTCAAGATCGGTAGCTACAGCTATAGCAGTATATCTACTATATGCTGGTAAAGTCGACATAAAATTGAAGCTCTGGCATCTGAAACCGGATCTAGACAAGCTCAAGAAATTTATCAGTGTCGGTTTACCTGCAACTTTGGGAAGGATCGAAGAATCTGTAGGTTTTGTCGTTCTCACTGGACTCCTAGCTATGTTACCGATGCAAGAACAGATCCTTGCTGCCTACGGCATCGGGAGTAGAGTGATCAATATAACTTTCATCTTTTTAGGTGGTCTGATGATGGCAATCAGCACCATGGTAGGACAGGCATTAGGTGCGGACAAGAAAGATAGAGCGGAGAAGACAACGAAAAGAGCGACCATGGTGATGATGGTTTTCATGTCGATAGTTTCCATCGTCTTTGTAATATTTAGATATCCCATCATGAGGTTCTTCATAGTCGATGAACCCTTGGTAGTCGAGATCGGGGCTAGATTTTTAGCCATATTAGCTATAGGTGGTCCATTCTTTGCCATATACGAAGGGGTGAGTGGTGCACTGAACGGTTCTGGACACACTGGACAGCAGTTTGGATTAAGTTTGCTGAGGTTATGGGGGCTAAGGATCCCGATGATACTCATCCTTGCATTCGCTTTGGCACTCAATTCTACAGGTGCATGGTTGGCAATCGGATTCAGTAATGTGATCACCGGTACAACTGCTTATTTTGTCTACAGGAAGGGTTGGTGGAAAGAAAAGATCATAGACAAGGAGTCAAAATTAGAGATCGTTATAAAGAAAATAAAAAGAAAATTTAGTAAATCGGGTTAATCATACATACCACCCTAATATATTATATAACGAATAATAATATTGCTTTATATACTAGCAGATGTTTAGCAGTCCTTTAGGGTGATATAAGATGAAAAACCTAATAGCGTTGCTAATCGCAAGTCTGCTTGTGATAGGCAGCATGACATTTGGAGTAGCGGTCTTGATCGGAGAAACCTATGAACCTGAACCAGTAGGTGGGATCAGGGTGACGAAGTTCAACGACCTGAATATGAACGAATGGTGGGACAGAGATGACGAACCTGCATTAGAAGGCTGGACCATCAAATTGTACGAAAAAGAAGACGAAGA
>PULU01000159.1 GCA_003551065.1 Thermoplasmata archaeon
AAAGAAGTGTATTGTGTTATCTCATCCGGGACCTGGAGGTCTCTAGGTTCTTCCATGGTCTTTACTACGAACTCCATACTGTTGAGGTACTCCGCTATGGCTTGAGCTAATGTACTCTTACCAGCCCCAGGAGCCCCTGCTAACAGCACTCCTCTACGTTTTTCAGATATCCTTTCTCTCAATTTATCAGATAATCTATAATCATCTAATGTTACTTTAGCAACTGGTCTGACAGCGGTGATCTCGTATCCATCTGAAAATGGAGGATGTGATATCACGATCCGATATTGATTCAATTGGATGACAGTTGCTCCTGCTTTATCTAGTTCTATAAATCCACGTGAAGCTCTTTTTGCCTGCTCTACTATTTTATGGGATAGATGCCGGAGTTGCTCTGATGTTAAAATCTCTTCATCGATAACTTTCATCTTCACCTTTCCGGGAGTCCCGATCTTACCTCTGGGTCTTGTTCCTTCCCTGAGATGGACCGACATCATGTCATCTTCGAAGTATTCCCATATCTCTCTAACACCTTCGACTTCATCACCCTGAGGTTCGAGATACTTTACTTTGATTCCTTTTGCATGTGCTACTTCCGCTTGGACTAAGTCGCCAGTGAGCAGGGTACCGTCTTCACTTGATGCTAATTTACGTATCATATGATCGATCTCACCACCAGGCGCTAATTTTATCTCTTCCAGCCGTGGTCGATGTCCTTCATATTTAAGTTCGATGATCCCTTCTTTTGATAGTCTGCGCAGTTTTTTTGCCTCTTCAAGACCGCTCATTCCAGTTTCCTGACCCCGGTTTGCCTGATATTCGAGTTCGCCCAGTACTGCTTCGTGTATTATTATCGTATATCCTTGTAGCTCTCCACCTTCTATTAATTCTGTAACCCGTCCATCGATTATGACACTGGTATCTGGTATGATCTTCATACATGTCAACACAATCTTATAAAGATAAATATCTTTTCCTTTGATGGCTATCTAGAAAGCAACTGCCTTAGGTATGGTCTGTCTCCCATCCTTATGTTCTTAAATGATCTATGTTACTGACTCAAACTAAATTATTCATAAGAACTAGAAAAAATTATTTTTAAATAAATTCAAGATAAAAAATATGCCTGGACAGGTACATCAAATCAAGATAGAGCACAAAATATATATAACACTACAAATTACGTAGCTCAAATGAATAGGTCCTTTAAAATGGACAAAAAAAACATCACTGGCTATCCAGGAGAAAGGTGCGAATATTTTCTAGTTATAGGAGGTCGATGTTTTGAAATTTGATTTACCTACTTTTTCTGATTTAAAGTCATTCCAATGGTGGGAAGAATTATTTAGAGATCCATGTATAACCCGTTTGAGTATATTAGGTACACTGATAGGTGTAATCGGAGGTTTAGGAGCGGTTTTATTTCATTATTTGATACTTGCTATCAAGTTTCTATTTTATGGAGCCACTTCAACTGATACATTTCTAGATTCAGTCCTTGCACTTCCCTGGTATTACCGACTAATAGTTCCAGCCATAGGTGGTCTTATAATCGGGCCTGTGATAAAATACGTTGTCCCTGAGGCAAAGGGTCACGGTGTTCCCGAGGTTATGGAAGCAGTTGCCTTGAAGGAAGGGAATGTGCGAGGCAGGGTTGCCCCTTTAAAAGCATTGATGTCTGCGATATGTATAGGATCAGGTGGGGCAGCGGGTCGTGAGGGTCCAATAGTCCAGATCGGATCATCATTCGGATCTACTTTAGGCCAGTTTCTCAATTTCTCTCCTGAGGATAAAAAGGCACTATTGGCTGCAGGTGCAGCTGCCGGGATCGCAGGTACTTTCAATGCACCGCTAGCCGGAATTATATTCGCTATCGAAGTGATATTAAGGAAAGTTAGATTAGAAAATTTTGCACCCGTTATCATCGCATCTATAGTTGGTAATGCTGTTGCAAATTTATTTTTCCCTGAAAGGGGTTATATCTTCGATATACCTGCTCTACAATTGGTAAGTTATTGGGAGATATTCACCTACTTAGGATTGGGTTTAGTTGGAGGTTTAGTTGCCTTATTTTATGCAAACATATTGTATAAATCCGAAGATTTTTTCGAAATTTTACCATTCCCTGAATTTCTCAAACCAGCTCTAGGAGGTTTAGCTCTTGGAGTTTTAGCACTTTATCTACATCAAGTTTTAGCTACAGGTTATCCCGTGATGACAGCAGCATTATATGATAATCTACCGTTTTATACCGTATTGACACTAATTTTTGCCAAGATAGCTGCTACCAGCTTAACGTTAGGTAGCGGTGGGTCTGGTGGTATATTCGCTCCAGGCCTTTTCATCGGTTCTATGCTTGGGAGCACTTATGGAAAAGTCGTCCACACTCTATTTCCAAATGTAACTGCTTATCCTAGTTCATATGCTATTATAGGCATGGGTGTCATATTTGCTGGTTCTACTCATGCACCATTGACAGCCATTATTATATTATTTGAGATGACTGGTGATGTTAAGATATTTCTTCCGCTTATCTTTGCATGTATAGTTAGCACTGTTGTGGCCACACATATACAAAAGGCAAACATATATACCACAAAACTCCTGAGAAGAGGAGTAGATATCGATACTATAAAGGATAGAAAAGTGTTACAGGAAGAAAGAGTAAAAGAACATATGTCCACGGATGTCATCACTGTGACAGAAGAACACACAATCAGAGAAGCACGAGAGATAGCAAAGAAACACGACTTCACTAGATTACCAGTTATAAACGAGCGAACTAAAGAGTTCTTAGGGATGGTAGAATATCAAACGTTGATGGATGTTTTAACCGATTCATATGATAAGATCCACGTTCGGGCAGTTATGGATCCACTGGATGTTAAAGTGACTGAGGATGATCATATGTTCAAAGCTATGCAGTTTTTATTGGAACATAATATAAATATAATCCCTGTGGTTTCTAGTCGGGATCCTAGAAAGTTAGTTGGAGTCATTTCTCGAAGTGACATAATCTTGGCATACCATGATAAAGTGAATTGAAAGTGACATCCTCCCGGATAAAATGGACGTAGCTACCAGCTCTCGATCCAAATAATATATGTCTAGTTTGAAGTATAAAATTCACTGGATTTCAATTTTTGTATCCGCCAGCGAAGATTTATATACCCCACACAGTATGGTAGGTTGTGATATAGTGAGTAAGAACGACGACGAGGAAGAAGTACAAAGAGTTCCCTATCCTCGAAGGAACGAAGGACAGATGTTCGCTATAGCAGATAAGATGTTAGGTGGCGGGAGAGTCAAGATAATGTGTGAGGACGGTAAATCGAGGATGGGAAGGATACCAGGTAAACTAAAAAAGCGCATGTGGATCAGAGAAGGTGATCTTTTGATAGCAAAACCTTGGTCTTTCCAGGATGAAAAAGCCGACATCGAATATAGATATACACAGACCCAGATAAAATATTTAAAAAGAAACAACAGCATCCCAAATTCACTCGATGTTTTCTAGATTCGAATCGAAAGAATGTTATAATCCCTTTTTTATTTTAGATATATGAAACGTAGTTTGATGGATATTTTAAGATGTCCCGAATGCAAGGGTGAGTTGGATCTGGCTGTTGAGAAAGAGGGAGAGGAGATTGAAGAAGGTACATTACTTTGTAAAAAGTGTGATATAAAATACCCTATCGAAGAGGGTATACCCAATATGATCCCTCAAGACGATTAGATATATCGGCTTTGGGCCTCGACAACTTCCTTACTGTTCTCAGCCTTTTGATATTCATCTAAAGGATCTTTGTTTAGTTTTAAGAACTGTTCTCCCCAGTTAAATTTTGACAATATCTCTCTAGCCTGGTCTTCCTCACCTAGGATATATAGGGCGGCTGAAAATGCTTCTACGGTATTCAACTGCATCGGTTTACCATAATTAACCGGATTGGCGGCTACAAGATATGGAAGAGCTCTTGAGTTTTCATAAACGGGCAATTTTTCTTCAGCGTTGGTCCATGTACAGTCCACTGCCCGGAGCCCCCCTTCTTCACAAATTGATCTATCTTCTGGTGAAAAAGCTTTGTCAGTCAACGGTGTTAAAAATATCCCAGCCTCTCCTAGATCTGTTTCATGGAGCAGTCTTTCAGCCATCTTTTCATCTAGTAATTTTCTAGCAGTACATTTTTTTTGATCGCATTCCCTGTAATCCAATATATGCAATTTCATACACCATTTAAAAAGAGTTCTCGATTAATAAATCATTCGACAAATTGGATCGTATCACCGAAAATGAGACTGAAAATGTGATGTGAGGAAAAAATATAAAGATAAGTCTATCCATACCAAGACACCCGATGATGAAGAATCCAAAACTGATTTATGATGAGTGATGGGCAAACTGATGGGTAAAAATCACATTAAAAAAGATGATAATATGGTTACGGGTTTTGATCTACTACCAGGTAATAAACCATTGCAGAAGCACTGGATAAAGAGGGTAATAGGATACCTTATCGATCTGATAATATCCAGTATAGCAGTTTACATCATATTCTTACCTTTAGCTATGGGATTCGGAGTCCGTTATTTAGGAATATTTCCATTCACTGCTGGCGTGATCCAGGTATTCTATTCAGGACTGATGGAACATTATAAGAGAAAGACGATAGGTAAGATGGTTATGGACCTTGAGGTTCAGACACTTATGGGTAATTTAGAACTATCTGATTGTTTGATAAGAAATTTTACGAAAGTGCATGGATTACTGGTACTTTTAGATGTTATAGTAGGACTTGCCACAGAAGGTGATCCTCGGCAAAAGTATCTAGATAGGATAGCTAATACAACTGTTGTAGGAAGTACCCATACTATGAGATTTACAGATTTTGTTGGAGATCATATACATCATCACGATCATGTAAAAAGTGAAATCGACCACAGAGAATGCAGAGAGTGTGGCGGTAATCTAGAGGATATCAGTGGCGGAAGAGCACGTTGTACCGAATGTGGAAGGATACAGTAAGATCATATGTATATCGCAGTCGATGATACGGACTCAAGAGAAGGTATGTGCACTACATTTTTAGCCACTGAGTTGATAAAAGAGTTCTCAGAGTTTCAATTATTAGAACCCCCTCGACTGGTAAGGTTGAATCCGAATGTTCCATGGAAGACTAGAGGAAACGGTGCTGTAGTTTTAAATTTTGGTGAAGGAAAAGAAAAAGATCGATTTATCGGGAAGATCGATCAGCGTGATGTGTTTACATACAAAGGTTGCAAGAACACTCAAAAGGATCTAAAAAAATACATGAAACGAGCCAAAGAAGTTGTAGAAAGATGGGCTGAATTGGACAGCGGGAAAACAAATCCAGGTTTGATAATCAGTCATAAAAAGATTGCTCAAGAACTATACAAGAAAGCTGTAAGAGATATAGTCCAGCTAGATGAGGTCTTAGAGATATTGAATAGCATGGATCTAAATCATACTTATTTCGGGAATGGAAGAGGTCTCATAGGTGCAGCTTCTTCATTGGCCTGGTCTCCAGAGGATCATACTTACGAATTGATCACTTATAGAAAGAGATCGAAGTGGGGTACTGAGAGGAACATCGATGATCAAGAGGTCAAAGAGATCGATGAGCTCATAAGGAGTTCTTTCGACAGTTATGATCATGATGAAGATGCATCTGTGATCGACCCAAATTCTCCATGCCCTGTTCTGTATGGAGTTAGAGGC
>PULU01000133.1 GCA_003551065.1 Thermoplasmata archaeon
CAGGAGGCCCGGCCATGAAAAAGGTTGACCTGGACACAGCAGCGACATATTACGGAATTAGTCAAGACGCCGTCCGGAAAAGGATCAAGCGCGGCAAGGTCGATGCTATAAGGGAATCCGGGCGCTGGTATGTGTTCATACCGGACAATGGATCAGAAAATACCGGACAAAAACAAGACAATTCCGGACAACTTATCCAGCAGTTAAAAAGCGAAAATGAATTCCTAAAGCAGCAGCTGCACCAGCAATCCGTTATTATTTATAACCTGTCTGAAAGTGTTAAGCTGCTGGAGGCCCCAAAGGAACCGGACCGGCGGCCCTGGTATAAACGAATTTTTAACCGGGAAAGGGAATAAAATTTTGTAAGGCCGGTCCGTTTTATAAAAAGTAACAGGGGGAACCATGGAAAATTCCATTGATGAACAAAACAGAATATGGAATAAACATTATAGCTGGCTTGATGAAGATGACCTGCTAAAAGTTATAACTAATTCATTCTATTATGGCAGCTGGCAGGGCAGAATTATTCAAGATCGTTTAGTGCCTGGGACTATATGGCGCGACCAAAAGACACACAGACAGCGACCGGAACCCACAATAGAGGAATTTGAAATAGCAATAGAAAGATACTGGAGCGATGAACCGGATAAGCCGCCCAAACCATTAAGAGAGCTTAAATACGGCCAGGCATATTACTATGAACAATCAAACAGGCGCAGCGATGCCCTGGGCGCTTATATTGATTATCATCCATGCGTTAAGCGCAGAATTAACGAGTTAACCAAACCCCTGTTATATGAACCGCGTGAAGATGTGCAGCAGTTAGTTAAGGAATACCAGGCCGGCAATAAGGAATTACTGCCCAGGATAGAAAGCCAGCTGGGCGGCATTATAAATAAGGCAGAAGAAGAGTTTTCTTATATCGGAAGGAAAGAAGTTTTTACAAACCTGGCCGGGAAGTTTAATAAAAGACTATCAAAACCGAATAAAATATATAGCGATAATTCGCCGATGGGCGACAGTGAGGACCAGCGGTTGATGTTAATAATGGAGCCCTTCAAGTTTCAAGAAGAGGATAGAAGGGCCGCAATTGATAAATCATTAATTGAAGCCCTGGAGAGTTACAGACCGAACCAGGGGGCGCGGTTTAAAACATGGTTTTATAAGATTTATTCAAGCGACCTATTAGACCTTTACCGAGTATATCAAAATGAATGGGAACGCGGCCATATAATAAAAACCCATGAAGAATATGAAGAGAAGCTAAAGGATAGACTTAATGCAAGTATAGATTTTACGGAAGCAGCCGAACTAGTGCCGGCGGCCATTATGAAGGAATTAACACTACAACAAAAACGATGGATTGCTTTATTCTTAAAGATGCTGCCGGATAGGTTAACAAAGCAATTAACCGCGGATGTGTTAGGTATAAGTGAAAGCGCAGAATATAGCATAAGGCGGCAGCTACAGGAAGTTATAATAGATTACACAAACAAAAAACTACAGGCATATAATGGAAATAAAAAGGATTATAACGAATAACTTAATGAGGGTTGGCATAGAAGGCAGAATAAATATACGGGAGGAATGACAAAATGACGGTAGAATATTGTATAATGTGAAAAAGCAGCTCCTGTTTGGCGGCAGCGCTGCTTCTTCTAAACCTACCTGGTTTAACCAGGCGCTATATTTGTTTATATCTTACATCATGGAAGGGAGGCGGTCAAGTTGAGAGTTACAGATATTTATAAAACCGCCGGGGATTACAAATTTAAAGGTCAGACATTTAATAAAATCAGCCGGGAAACAGCCCGGCCGAAAGGGTGAATCAAAATTCAACTATGAATGATAACAAGATAACACAAAAAGAAGAAGAAATCAATATTGACGGTGCAACGATAGAAGCACAGGACCTGCCATACTTCCAGGCCCCTAACAGCATTATTGATATTGAACAAGCCTTCACGGCTTACGAAAAACTAACATATCTGATTTTATGTAGGTATGGAAACCGGGGAAGGGTGGCCTTTCCAAGCTATAACACTATAGCCCGGAAGGGTGAATTTAGCAGGGACACAGCAAAAAGAGCCGTTAAGGGGTTAGTAAATAAAGGTTGTATCATAAAAGAGAATACCCAGCACGAAAGCGGCGGTTATTCCTCTAATAATTATAAGGTTATTTATGATATCAAGGGGGTGGGTGCTCACAGCCCCCAGGGTGGGTGCTCACAGCCCCGGGGGGTGGGTGCAGGTAGCACCTCTATAAATAACGATCTTATAAATGAAATAGCAGAAGAAGCCGGGAATGATTCTGCTGCACCTTCTATTAACAACCAAAAGGCAAAAGCGGTGGTTAATATGTATATTGAACAGCTAAAGAAAAAAGGCCTGGTCCCGGTACACAATGAGCAAAAAATGATGAAGCAATTTGCTGCTTCACCTTTAGCGGCTGCCCCTGAAAAGCAGGTTATTGGTAAAATGAAAAGTTGGTTTAAGGTGGCTGATGACTACACGGTTAAACAAGGGTTTCCGCTGGGGCTGTTCGTAAAAGATTACAACAGCGTTGAGAAGCCGCCGCGAGTATTCGCCGGTAAATGCGATAAATGTAATGGCCCGGTTTATGAAGATGAAGATCACACCTGCAAGCACATTGTACTATGTGAAAAGTGTGATGTGGCCATCCGATACAGAGGCGAAAAAAGGGACGCTGAAATCTTAGAAGAACATCAATGCGACCCAGAGCAGTTGGAATATAAGCAGAGCTTTTCACCAGTGGACCCGGAAGCCCTGCGCAGGCGTAAACTGAAA
Source organism: Thermoplasmata archaeon (assembly GCA_003551065.1). Classification (GTDB taxonomy): domain Archaea; phylum Thermoplasmatota; class Thermoplasmata; order Halarchaeoplasmatales; family Halarchaeoplasmataceae; genus Saliniplasma. The sequence goes on from PULU01000133.1 coordinate 2,808, forward strand.
GAAGCCGAGGATGAAAAATGGAGGGGTGTCAAAAGGATAGAATCGTAAACAAAAGGTGGTTATATATAATGGCAAGGCCTAAAATGCCTGGCTTGCATCCCGTGAATTGCTGCGGGATGTTTTTGTGTTCAGCCCCGGCAAACACTGCGGTAAAATGCCCGGAATGTAACAAGTGGCAGAAAGTGCCGGGCCGGAAGGAAAGGGAAAAGGAAAATGCTTCAAACTGTATTCAACTTAATGATGATTAGTATATTGGCCGCAGCGTTTATATATGCAGCGGTAAACATGAAATAAAGTAACACGAATTAAGGCCGCATTTTTTGTAATGCTGTGCGGTTTTATAAAAAACAAAAGGGGAGATTTAAACATGCAAAAGGTAAAAAACGAAATTAAAAGGGCTGCAAGTAAAATGCAGGGGGCCATTGAGAATCAAAAAAACGCAATAGACGGCGCAAAATATGAAGGCAGGAACGAACGCTGGACAAAGGACCAGACACTAAAGGCAACCCAGAAAGCAAGAGAAGCCGCTATGCAGGCATACATTGACGCGCAGAAGGCTTTACTTATCGGCCGGGCAGAAGTAAGGCACAGGCTAAAAAGCGATAAGCCGTATGATGCAAGGCAATACCATGCAACGAAGGCAGCCGCATTGCTCCAGGGCCTCAATGATGCGCAGCTGCTGGAAGTGTATCAAGGCATATTAAACGACCCGGAAGCCTTTGAATATAAAAAGGAATATGAAGAAATTCTGCCGCTCAAAATAAAAGACGATACCAGCAAACTGGAATTTGAAGAGATGCGGCGAAACAATATGAGCCAAGACGAACGCGACCAGGAACAGGACCTGCGGTTTATTGATACGATGGAACAGCACGCCGAAATGATAAAGGGGTTAGCTGCAAGCAATATCGGCGATGTGCTAAACGGCAACGGCCCAGGAACAGACCTATTAGAAACAGTTGACCTGGCCATTGAAAATGCGGAACAAAATAGTAAGGTTCAGAAAACACAGAAGGAAATGGAAGCGTATAGAAATCAGCGTGTATCAGAATACGAAAAAGAAATGGGCTTTAAGGTTGACCGGCCCAATATGGAAGAGTAAAGAACACGGCCCGGTTAATCGCCGGGCCTGTTTATTGAAACCCCTATTATCGGAAACTAAAAAAAGTGCAGGTGATTGCAGTTAATGGCATATAATACCGAAAATCCAAAGCAGGAAAAAGCTATAATTGCGCTGTTAAATTGTAAAACTATAGCGGAAGCAGCGCAGGCGGCCGGGGTTGGTGAAAGGACTTTATACAACTGGCTGCAGGAAGAGGCCTTCCAGGGCGAATACAGGCGCGCCAGGTGGCAAGCTGCCGGGCAGGCAATAGCCAGGCTTCAATCAATAGCAAGTGAAGCCGCAGGAGCCTTGCAAGATGTTTATAGCAATAAGGAAAACCCGGCAAGCGCCAGGGTAAGCGCCGCCAGGGTGGTATTAGAATTAAGCATTAAGGCAGTAGAACTTGAAAACCTGGAGGAACGAATAAACCAGCTTGAAGAAGCAGTTAGGAGCAGCAGAAATGCTTAAAAATAGAGTTAAAAAGTTAAACGAAAAAATAACACCAGCGACGCCGATTATTGTATTAATGGAAGATGCGGAACCGACAGAAGAGCAGAAGCAGAAAATGGCCAGGGCAAAAATGTTAGGCATTGAACCGCACATAATACGAGTGATTAAAGCGAGCGAAGGGAAGGGGTGCGAATGATGCGTTACGGTCATGTTATATTCTACAGCGGCCGGTTAGGTTACGGTTTCATTAAAGACACCAGCGGGGAAGATCACCACGTACATATTAATAACGTTAAAGGCGAAGCCGGGCGAAGCCTGGGGAGCAATCAGCCGGTTACATTTGAAGTTGGCGAATACCAGGGCAGGCCCACAGCAAAGAATGTGAAGCCGTTAACCATAAGCGATATTAAGCAGTTAGCAGCAGAGGAATTGCCGCTTAAAAGTAAGCCGGAACAATGTTTTAATCCGGTGATACATCGAGGCCGGGAGATTACCGCGTAAAATCGCCATAGGGGCTAAAATACGCGCCGTGGTGCGCTTTTAATGTGAACATTCGACCGGGAAGCTTCACGGGAAAGTAGGCCCTTAAATCGGCTTATATCAGAGTTTTTAAGGGCCTTAAATATTGAAAGGGCAGTTTACTATTAGTAACGAAAGGGGAACCAATGGAAAACAGGGTTAAAAAGCTGGAGAAAATGATGCCACCACCACGTAAAGAAGAAGATGGGTTAGACAAGTTAAGCGTTCCGGAACTCAAAGAGCTGGAGCGTTACGTGATAAAACAGGATGCCGGCGAATCCTTTACAGACGAAGAACAGGAACGAATTAATATAATTGTGGCAAAAACAAAAAGCGATTAATTTATAAAACGGAACAGCCTTACAAATATTTTTTAATTCACCTATTGACATTCGTTTGTTTGGCGTGTATAATGTAATTAGCTTAGACAAGGGGAGGTTAATTGCATGAAATATGCAGCCGTATTATATACCAGGGTTTCAACAGAAGAACAGGTTGCCGGTGGTGTATCACTAAAAGACCAGGAAGAGAAATTGCTTGATTATTGCAAGCTGGCAAAATTAGAACCGGTCCATATTATCAGGGAAGAAGGAATCAGCGCAGGGAAGCCTTTAGCAACACGGCCAGGTGGCCAGGAGTTATTAAATTTAGTCAAGACCAGGGACGTTGGCCATGTTATCGCTTTAAAGCTGGACCGGCTTTTCAGAGATGCAGCCGATGCCCTGGTGGTTACTAAAGCCTGGGACGCGGCAGG
>PULU01000096.1 GCA_003551065.1 Thermoplasmata archaeon
CTCAATTAAGTCCTCTGCATCGTCATATATCTCAATATATCTTTCATACAATTCTTTCATGTTATTATCTCCCTTTTGATTCTTTATAGTCTTAACAGATTAATATAGTTTTTCGGTATCAATGATTGAGGATATAGAAAAATAAGAAAAGGTGTTTAGTTTTTATAGATACTTACCACAGTTGTCACAGTAGAATCTGCTGTACTCTTGGATCCATCTCGCTTGTTTCTCACATGTGGGACAGATGTTCTGAGGTTGTTGTTGTTCAGGGGATTGTTCGTCCCAGCTCTGTTCTTGTGGAGGCTCAGGTTCCTTCCTTTCAGCCGTCCATCCCTGCTGTTGTGGTGGTGGCGGTTGTTCCTGTGATTGAGGTGGTTGCCATCCCTGCTGCTGTTGTCTTGGCTGTTCTTGGACCTGCCATCCCTGCTGCTGTTGAGGTTGTTGCTGTACCTGCACTCCTTGTGGAGGTGGAGTTGCCGGGTGGATCGGAACTTTGTAATCCTGACAGTTGTCACAGTACCATCTTTGATATTCCTGTACATAGCGCATCGGAGACTTGCAGCTCGGGCATATATTTGCCTGGGTATCGACTTCGCCTAATTTCATATAACCTAACAGTACCAGAAGTCCAGATAAGACCATACCAAATATAAATCCAAGTATTATGTAGATTATCGATTTATCTTTCGCCTGGGTATACTGTCCATAATCTATGGGGTTTATGATGTCCTCTTCTAATTTGACTTTCATAACCAGAGCGATACCTGCGAAGACCAGTTGTATCACCGCTGACATCACACCCCACATACCTCGCCAAAATATAACAGTCATTAAAGACCAAAGTCCCCATAGTCCGTAAATCAGTGCTGCTACGAGGAAAAATATCGCAGCATAGCGCATCATATCTCTAGCTTCTTTTAGTTTCGGCGGTAAGTTCGGATTTTCGTTCGGTATCGAAAACATATTTGACATATCCATACATATCACTCCTTTTTATCTACTACCCGGAGGTGGTGGAGGAGTTTGCCCTCCTTGTCCTCCTTGATTTTGTTTCGGTGGTTGTCCTGATGGTGGTGGAGGCTGTTGATACTGCTGCTGAGGTGGTTGTTCGCCTCCATTGTCATCCTTCTTCAACACCTTTATGACCACAATAACAATTATGATTATTATAACTATCGGTATTATTATGATAAGTGCTAAGCACCACATACCCCTTTCGATAAGATCATCTATGATCCCTTCATCGATATCTATCTCATCGTTGTCATCGTCTTCATCATCGTCTTCGATAGGTTCATCTGCTTCGGGTCCTGCGGTGTCGTAGTAGTATTCACCAGACTCTACATCGTCCAACCAATCATGAGTTTCAACACTAGCTATCTCTAGACTTGCAGGATATCCTAGATCTTCTAAAGAAAGTAAGACCTCAAGGGTGCTCGTCCCGACACCGGATACTTGTTCCAGAGTTCCGTAAAAATGAGGAGATTGTATGTAACAAACACCGTCAGTATACCATATATTATATGATTCTCCATCCTCATCTACTAGCATTATATTATAGTGGATCTCATAAGTAGCTCTTATCGTCCCTTTCACTTCTATGGAAGCATAGATATATCCTCCGCTCTCACTGATCGAAGCCCCGGTTATATCGATATCAGGTCTTTCAACATTTTCTCTCCATCTGTAACTCGTTCCGTCCCACTCCCAATGAAATACATCCCCTGTGGAATCGGAGATGGAGTCACTGTATTGGGCGCTAGCAATAGCTGGAGCGAGTAACAAAGTAGCCAAAACAATAATCGCCACTACATATTTTTTTATTTTCATTTTATCTAAAACCCTATTGTGTAATATAGATATAGCTAACTAGTTTATAAATATAACTATATTTTACTATATATAGTAAATACTGACTATCTATATAATATATTAAAAAAGGGAATGGGTTTTATTGAGTTGTGGGTTCATCTTTCTTTTTGTGGATAAGAACAGCTATTATTAGAGAAACTGTTAGTAGTACCAGAGCGAATCCAGGTGCATCATCGTCGTCATCGTCTCCGTTTTCATCATCTTCCGGCGGAGTTTCATCATCATCGTCTTCTGGAGGCGTTTCTCCGTTCTCATCTTCCTCTAATGTGTCATCTACCACTACCGTCTCAAATTCATCTCCGAATCCAACTATCCATGTTCCCTCTTCAAAGAAAGTATAAGTGAATGAATCACTATCCGACTCTTCGGCTTCCAATGGCATCGTTGTATGTACATCACCGTCGATAGTCAATACCAACTCCCCATATCCATCACCAGTGTTCTCAGCACTTATAGATATGACCACGTCGAGGGGAGTAGGACCTGAAGTAGGTTCGATATCTAATACGACATTCTCTGGTATGAACTCACCCTCTTCTTCGTCTTCTTCGGCTGTTGCCGTATCTCGATATTGGTGTACTTCGCCCTCCTCGTCCTCGATCCACAACATTATCTCAGCATCACGAAGATCTAAAGTTGCAGGTTCACCGATGTCAACAGCTGAAAAACTTACGGTCAATGTATCCGTACCGATTCCAGTGACTTCAGTTTCATATTCATTACCCTCAACAGCAAGAACAGTGTGGCGACCATCGTATTGGATCCAATATAATCTATTTTCTTGATCTAGCAAATATATATTGTACACGAATTCTATACCTTCATCTAGCTCTAATATCTCTCCTACTACTGTTAATGAAACCGATATTGTACCGCCGACTGTATTCAATTCCACTCTGCTTATATCAGCATCTGGTTTTTCTACCTCTGTCGGTAACCATTCTCCCGGGGCAAAATACTGTACATCCCCTTCGTCATCTATTATGACATCTTCGTATTGAGCTGTGGATAGTCCTGCAAAGGCTGTCATCAATACCAAAGCAGTAAAAGCCACTAAATATTTTCGATATATCATATTCATACTCACCTGATTATAAGGAATAGATAACATTATATTTATAATTTACATATTTATTGTTTTTTAAAAATACTTATGTCTCAAAATAATCGAGTAAAAGTCTTTGTATATTCGGACTCATCGACTCTTTTTATGGTATATCATCAATGCCGCTGCAGTGGATATCATTATTAAAATCGGAGCGAAACCGGGTATTGAATCTCTTTCTTCTGCTGGAGGATGAGGTTGAAAAGGCCGATTTATTAGTCTAGGATAGTCAGCTTCTGGACCAGCTGTATCGTAAAAATATTCACCGGTACCCTCTTCATCCAACCACTCGTATGTCTCTATAACAGCAATCCTCAGGGATCCGGGGTTGCCGACATATTCTAATGAAAATTTGACTTCAAAAGTACTGGTTCCTACACCATCATATTCTAGGTTGCTGCTGGACTCGGGAGTAGATAAGTTACAGTACCCGTTATTTAATGAGATTTCATAGCTCTCATTATTCTCATCGCGTAAAGTGATCAAATAATGTACCTCCTCATCATCTACGATGGTCCCCTCCACTTCAAGTGAAACATGTATATATCCATGGATCTCTTCTATACTGGCTCTTCTAATATCTACATCGGGTCTTGCCATATCGTATTCCCATCTATAATATGAACCATCCCATTTCCTATAGAACACATTCACAGCAGGGTCGGTCATGGTATCTTCGTATCGGCTATTAGCTAATACGGGAGCTAAGAATATAGTTAGCATAACTGCTGTTAATACCAAATATATTTTTATCTTCATACTACCACACGATTTAATAGTATCTGTATTTATTCTATGTATATATGATTATCTATAGAGAAACTATTATTCTAATTTGCTGCAGATAATAGATGTAAAAAAAAGAAAAAAAGGTTTTTTGTGTGTATTTACGCTTTCTTCTTATGATATATCATCAACGCCGTTGCCATGGATATGAGCAGTAAGATCAGAGCAAATCCAGGTGCATCATCGTCGTCATCGTCTCCGTTTTCATCGTTATCGTCTTCTCCATCATCGTCTGGCGGAGTTTCATCGTCGTCTTCTGGTGGAGTTTCATCGTCATCGTCTGGTGGGGTCTCATCATCGTCATCGTCTTCTGGTGGAGTTTCATCGTCGTCGTCCGGTGGAGTTTCATCGTCTTCGTCTGGTTCACTAACGAAAACCGTATGAGATTGGTCATAGAACTCTATCTGATAACTCCCAGCTTCATCGAATGTGTACGTATGTTCGTAGGTATTCTCGCCGTTTGCAGGTACTGATAGGGTATATACCAGAGTACCTTCGATATAAAGACTTATATCTCCAGCCTGATCCCCATCATTCTGTAAACCTATCTGTACGGTGACATCCATGGGGAATGCATCAGGATCATAATCTACGTTCAATATGGGATTCACCGGTTCGAATTGACCCTCTCCATAACCTTCGGGATAGTCGGCATCGGGACCTGCCATGTCTATCTCCATCTTACTCTGGTCTAGTGCATAGACTTCGGAGATCAACAGGTCTTCTGGTTCACCGATATTCTCTCGTGTGAATACGATGGTCAAAGTTTCGGTACCGGCACCGTGGGTGGGCGGTTCGAAATAATTACTCCATGCCCCTCCATCGTAGTACCTCTCTGCGAACACCTCGCACTCACCATCGGTATAGTATATCTCGTAGGTTCCACCACCGGAGCACTTCAAAATAATCTCATACTCGATGCTAGGACTATCGGTTATTGCCCCTACCACCGTGAGCTCAACGTGTACCCAGTCCCCATCCTCAAACACCTCGACCTTGACTATATCCAACTGTGGATTCTCGACGAGTGTCCAATCCTCTTCACTGATAAAACGCATAACATCACCCGTATCATCAGTAACTACATCGCTGTACCCTGCCGCAGCTACAGCGGGTATAAAAGATAGCAGGGATAAAGCTATCAATGCGACTAAAAATTTTCTTTTCATGTTTAATCTCACCTTAACTACACGGTATAGTATAGATTATATTTATAAATATCTATAACTATATATTTATACCTTTTACATATAAAAATAGAAAGGGGTTTTTCAAAATCGGGATTGTTTTTCAAGGTACAGCACTATAGCGAAGATCGCCGCAGTAGCGAACATTAAAAAACTGAAGCCCGGTATATCATCACCGTTTTCATCGTTATCGTCTTCTCCATCATCATCCGTCGGTATGGAATCATCATCGTTGTCGTCGGTTGGTGGCATCTCATCATCAACTTCATCGTTGCCATTATCTCCGTTGTAATCGTTCCAGTCGTCCCAATCGTCCCAATCATCCCAGTCATCCCATTCATAGAACCAGGAAAGTATTGGAAAAATAGATGCGTACCATTTACCATCGAGCTTTGCCATCAATACTCCTCCGGTTTCTATTTTTTCTTCACCGTTTTCAACATAGATGATCTCGTATTCTACGAAGCAGAGATCTTCGAGAGGGAAACCGTATTGGTCGTACTTATCTTCAAATTGCTCTATCATCTCAATCATTTCAGGATCGATGTCATCTCGATATGTCACGGATAGGACTTTTCCGCTGGTCCATGCTAAAAAATCTTGGTCCTCTTCTTCTGTATCTAGAAATATTTTCCTTAGCTCTACAACATATTCGTGCTCTGAGGCACTCAGATCCGTATACCGCATAACCGCTTCTAGATCTCCCGATACAGCTGCCTTGACATATAGTTGGAAGGTCCCTTCAGGTGTATTTTGTGAGTATCCAGTGAGTAAAGTACTATGTTCTGAAAGACCTGTGTAGCCTGGTGGATATTCAGCATCGGGACCGGTAAAATCGATCTTGGATCCGTTGTATGCAGCAGCCCCTGAGACCAAGATTACACAAGGTTCGCTGATCTGTTGGGTCAACACACTTTCACCATAGTATCGACATACATCGGTGTACTCACCCGCTTTTAAACTACCTATAAATAGAACATTTAATATCAGCATGAGTGTCATCAATGTTACTAATTGCCTTTTTATTTTCATCATATATCACCCTAATTATGGATATAGACTTAGTTGGATATAAAGATAGATTATTATCAATAATGGATATATGAATCATCCTCTAGATCTGAAAAATCCATAAAGATTCACCACTTGATTGCGTATGTATTTATTGGAAAGGTTTTTCAATTCTTCTTCCGGAAAATCAGCACCGCCCCCATGGTACATAATATTAAAAATATCCATATGGAACCAGGTATATCTTCGATATCAAGGAAGTTATTCCTTGAATCCTCGTTGTGTTCATGGTATTCAATATTTAATTTAAAGGATTGATCACCAAACTCAAAATCATATGTTCCAGGTTCTTCGAAAGTATATACTAGTTCGGAAGAGGCAATTTTTTCAGGATCTATCTGTAAAGTATAGACCATCTCCCCTTCGACTACAACGGGTATCGGTCCTGGAACACCACCTTTATTGTAGGCACCGAATGTGATCTTGACTGATAATAGCCCCTGGTCGGTAGAAGGTTCTATGTCCAATTGAAAATTTACCGGAAAGAATACTTCACTCAGATCAAGATCCTCATCGAAATGATCGAAGTCAAAATCTTTCGATATCGATGACATGGTGATCCTTCCAACGATTTCTGATGAATCGATATCTCCACCATATATCATATCTGTGTATTCTGTTTGTAATTTTGGTATCAAAATCAATGCTGATATTATAATCAATACCAAGAATACGGCCAATATTTTTATGGAATTCATCAGTTATCACCCTTGATATATACAATGATCGTCCTATTATTTAAAGTCAGATATTTATATGTCTGCTTAACATAATTATGATGTATATAGTGAAAAACCATGAATGTTTTTTTAAACGTATAATTTGATGCAGATCATCTTGAATGGTTAAGAAAAATAAGAAAAAAAGGGTTTTTGATTCATCTTTTCTTTTTGTATATCAGTACTGCAAAGATCAGGGATATCGCCAGTAAGATCATTGTGAATCCAGGTATACCTCCATTATCATCGTCGTCATCGCCATTATCATCGTCTGGTGGTGTGGTCTCACCATTATCGTCTATAGGATCAGTATATCCCGGTGGATATTCTGCATCGGGTCCGGCAAAATCCACCTCAGGATAAGCTTCGTTGTACACCGCTGCCCAAGATATCAAAAGTACATCAGGTTCTCCTATCTGTTCTCTAACGAAAGAGAATGTCAGGGTATCAGTTCCTACTCCAGAAACTGCCGGCTTGAATCTATTCCCGAATGCACCACCATGGTACTCTCTGTAAGCCCACATCTCCCAATCACCATCGGTATACCAGATATCGTACTCTCCGTTGGAGTGGTCTTTAAGGAACAGTTCGTATTCTATGTCTGGATCGTCACGTATGGTCCCTTTAACCCTTAGTGAAACACTGACGACTCCAGCACTCTCAGATATCTCTACTCGAAGGATGTCAGTATCTGGACTGTCTACAAAAGCCCAATCTTCCTCACCGGGACCTACTAAACGGATAACATCGCCCTCCGGATCCGTTACAACGTCACTGTACGGTGTAGCTGGTTCAGTCGGTTCATCTGTAACCGTTACTGTCATCATTTGATCTCCGAAAACGATGGTGTATGTTCCCGGTTCATCGAAAGTGTATTGGAATTCTCTACCACCACCTTGATGGGGTCCAACCTCTACTGTTTCTATTACAACTCCGTCGATGGTAATAGGTACCTCCCCCGATTCGTCGCCATCGTTCCATACGTCTGCCTCTATCCATACGGTCAGCGGTGCCACACCACTTATCGGTGAAACATGCAGGTCGTAGTCCTCTGGAACGAATCCAGAACCATCATCACCATTCGGTGTGGCAGTATCCCAATAGTATTCTCCATAGTCAATGTGATCGTATGTATAAATAGCTGTAAACTTCAAAGAACTCGGATTCAACATCTCTTGCAATGTTGTGGTTACGACCAAAGTATCGGTACCAACACCGGAGTAATCGGTTTCGTACATACTCCATCCCTGGTCGTTGCTGGCCCAGATCTGACAGTATTCATTTATGTAACTGGCCATGTAGAATCCATCATCATCGGCCAGATAGATGTAGTAACTGATGTTGGAATGATCGGTTATAACACCCTTAACCGTCAAAGAAATGGTCACTGTTCCACCACTTTCTGAGACTTCTGCTCTGAGTATATCGATGTTCGGTCTTTCGACATTGAAGTTATAGCCCGTGCTGTGGACGTGCATCACATCCCCTTCATCGTCGTACAATACATCACTGTATTGTTCAGCCTGTACACTACCCATAGATAGTATAGCTAGTATAAGTGTGAGAGCAATCGATGTCACTAATAGTTTTTTTATTTTCATCATATGTCACCCTAATTTCTGGATATGGATTTGGTAGTATATAAATATGGATTATTATCAATAATGGATATATGAATCATCCTCTAGATCTTCAGGATCCTTAAACATTCACCCTTTGATTGAGTGTTTTTTTTGGAAAGGTTCTTCAATTCCTTTTCCTGTATATCAGCACTGCAACCATGGTACATGATATTAAAAATATCCATATGAAACCAGTTATATCTTCGATACCAAGGAAGTTACTCCTGGGGTTACCGTTGTGTTAATCGTATTCAAAATTTAATTGAAACGATTGATCACCAAATTCGCCGGTATACGTTCCAGGTTCTTCGAAAGTATATACCAATTATTAGGACCTGAGTTGGTTCGGATCTATATCTGAAGTATAGATCATCTCTCCTTCGACAGCTACAGGTATCGGTCCTGAAACACCACCTTTATTGTAGGCGCCGAATCTGATCTTAACCGATAATGGATCCTGCTCAATAGAAGGTTCTATATTCAATTCGAAATTTACTGGAAAGAAAACTTCATTTAGATCAAAATCTTCATCGAAAAGTTCTACATTAACATCTTTTGAGATCGATGACATGGTTGTCATCCTATAAATTTCAGATGGATCTGTATCCATATCGACCGTTGATTTTGTTTGAACTCCCGGTATCAAAACTAATGCTAAAAGTATAGTTAATACTATGGATACGGTCAATAATTTGATGAAGTTCATCCTTAACACCCTTTAAATAATCAAAGGATCCTGTAGGATTTAAAGCTATTTTATTTTTGAAATTGATAGTATTGTTAGACTGTCGGCACAAATCTTAACTAAACCTTAGATCCTAAAATATATCATGTTAGAAATAGCTGTCTGTGAAATCAAAGGTCACTGTCCTGTTCACGAAGAGGGGGATAAGATAGTCGTAGATGGTCCGGAGATCGATCTAGATAGAACCGATGCGTTGTGTACCCACGCTCTGAGCACTCTACTTCACTATACTACTGCTCTGGAGAACTGTGTAGATCCCGTGGAACTGGGTCTCTGTAAAGAGGGTAAAGTAGCTTACATGCAGTGTGTGGATCCCGGGGAGCCCTATACTGAGGGTGGAACGGTTATATTTAGATGTGAGAAAAAGTGAGGATGCTGTTCCTGAGCACATATCAATGATTTATTGATATTGACGGTTTGACAAAATAGTTCTATTTAAATTGAAGATTAGTCACATCGTTGCAATGTAAGTAACCACGATAGCTTAGGAAATCACTAAAATGTTTTACAGAGTTTGGTGTTTATAATCGTGTCAAATCCGATATATTATCGTAAAAATTTTCAAGTAAATCATACCTTATCTTTATATCCAATTTGGCTAATCTTCAAAACAAGACTATGACAACTTATTTTCACATCTTTCCATCCATAGTTTCATACCCATCTCTTCGAACATAGTATATGCTTCCTCTAGAAATTCTTTCTTTTTATCTTGTTCATCCATATCTTTCCAAAGAAGAGAATATTCAAAAATCAATTTTGCCAACTCTTTTTTCTCTCCAACCTTTTTTAGTAACTCTACTCCTTTATCGAATTCCTCTTTAGCTTTACCCAATTCTTTTTTCTTTCTGTAACTAATACCAAGAGTTTTTCGACTAATACCTTCTTCTATCGTGGCATCGATATTTTTAGAAATTTTCAAAGCTTTTTTACTTTTTTCTAATGCCTTTTCATAATCATCTTCTCGAATATGAATTTTCGCTATACCAGACAATAAATCAGGTATCAATTGTTTGTATTCCATATCTCTGCTAATTTCCAAGCTTTCCTGCAATTTTTCTTCTGCCGTTTCAAAATCTCCTTTATAAAGAAATATAAAGCCTATGTTAATTAAAGATATTACAAGCCCTTCAGTATAATCGATATCTTTACAGATTTCAAAAGCATTTTTTATATTTTCAAGAGCAGAATCTAAATCTCCCTTGTTCAAATAATATTCGCCAATATTTATTAATACAGCCGCAATACCTTGTTGGTCTCCTATCCTTTCCCACATTTTATGACTTTTTCGATAGTACTCAATTGATTTCTCAAGATCTCCTTTCTTTGAAAGTATTGTTCCCATATTATTCAAACAGGCACATATATGTCTTTGATCACCTATCTTCTTACTAAGATCCAAACTTTGTTCATAATTTTCTAGAGCCTTATCAAAATCTCCCATATTTTGATAAACAGTTGCTAAACTGTTTAAGGAAGAAGTCTTCCCATAAAGATCATTATAATTATCATAATCTTTTAAAGCCGTTTCTAGATGATTGATAGAATGATCAAATTCTCCTGTATTCAAATAGACATTGCCGAGACCTAGATGTATATTTGCGTGTATTATAGCTCTATCAAAGTTTTCACAGAAATCAAGAGCTTTTAAAAAGTTTTTTTTAGCCTGCTCAAATTTTCCTTGTCTCATCTTAGAAAAACCTCTCCTTGAAAGTAATTTACAGGTCTCTATGTTTTCACCATCATTTTCAGCTAATCCATTTTCGACAGCTTCTAAAGCTTTTTCAAATTCCCCCATCCTTTCAAATACGCTCGCCATCTTTCTATATATTCTTTGTTTGTATCCTGGTTCTATTTTCTTTTGAGGTATATTTTCATAGTCGTTTATACTCTCATCATACTTTCCGATTATTTTGTTTATATCCCCACGTTTTTCAAGTATTTTCCATTTCTTCTCTTCATTTAGGTCGGCTCTATTAAAAAATTTTAAAGCCTCGTTATACATCTCTAATGCATCTTCATTAGCATACAAACGTTTAGCTTTATCTCCTGCTTTGTCAAAATATTCGAAGGCTTTAGAAAATATTTCTGCTCTTTTATAGTGAAATCCGAGGTCAGAATAATACTGGGTAATTTTATCTTCGAACAATTCTTTTATGGCTTCAGCCACTAGTTTATGCATCTCCTTTCTTAAAGGTGTAGGTATACTTTCATAAACAAAAATATGGATCAACCCATGAGTGAAGTAAAACACATCTTTAACTGAGTCCTCCTCCCAAAGATCAGTTTTTGTAAGAATATATATACATTCTAAAATCTCTATTTCCTCCATATCGATTATTGAATTTAATAATTTAAAAGGTACTTCCTCACCTATTATACTACCGATCTGCAATACCCTCAAGCTATCCGAGTCTAGATTTTTTATTCGTCTATCGATTAAATCATCAACAACCTCAGGGATGTCGATATCAACTGTATCCAAAGGAAATTTACCTCTTTTTGGATCAATAACACCATCTTCTAACATCTGCTTGATAAACTCTTTTAAAAATAAAGGATTACCTTCTGATGTCTCATGGATAATATCGATGAAATCATCAGGGATATCAATCCTGCCGATGATCCCTTGCACTATTTCATTGGTATCCTCCCAACTCAAAGGTTTTAGCTCTAATTCTTCATATAGATTTTCTCTGTTCATCCTTTGAAAGACTTCCTTTAAAAAATCGTTACGATTAATTTCTTCAAACCTATAAGCACCTATAAGCAATACAGGGACGTCCTCTAAGTTCTCTGCAAGATAATGAAAAAGCATCAAAGAAGCTTTGTCAACCCATTGAAGATCATCAATAAATATAACCATCGGATGATCTTTTGCAATCGATCTTATATTTTCGGTAGTCTCTGAAAAGATCAAATTTTGAGTATCTTTTGCCTCTTTTACATGTCCCCAGGCTTCTGATGTTTTTTTTGTATATGAGAATCTCATCATTTCAGTTTTATCTGAGTGTTCGAAATTATCAAATGCCTCTTTGAATGGAAGGTAGGGTTCTGAGGTATCATAGTGCCCTTTACCTTTTAGAAAATCGAATCCTTCAGAAATCACATGATCTTTAAATTCATTCACAAGCCTCGTTTTACCAATCCCTGCTTCACCTTTGATCAAGATTGTTGAAGCCTCATCACTTTTTACTTTCTTTAATGTGTTCTGAAGGAATTTAAGTTCATCCTTTCGACCATAAAAAACATCTTTAGGGTTTTTTTCAGAGTGATTAAGATATATCACTTTATCTTTCTTAACATTGTTTAAAGCTACTAAAAGAGGTTTTTTTGAGTTGATTAAAGAGTCAATGTTTTTAAGTTTGATTTCTTGTTCGTTTGATTTAGTCTTGACGGTAACTTTCGTTTCTTCGATTTTTTTCCTGATATTTTTTGCCTTATTTTTACCTTCAATGGTGAGAGAATAAATCTTCCTTTTTCTTTTTGAACCTTTAATATGGCTAGAATTTACCTTAACAAGACCCTCATCGACCAATTCTCTTAATAATTTGCTTGTTCTATTCCTTGATAGATCAACGGATTCAGCGATGCCCTCTTGACAAAAACTATGAGGAGCTCTTTCGTTAACCAGATCTCCATCATCTAATGACTCTTGAATTTGAAGATGGATCATTATCCTATATCTTCCTGAAGACCAATGCATCAGTTTTTACACCTCCATGGGGAAATTATACTATATGCCTAATATAGATAGAACATGTTCTACTGATGATTTATATTTTCCCATTGTTTTGGAGGTCACAACCTCCCATAATGGAGGAAATAAAGGAAGAGGAAAATATGGAAAAAGACAAGATGTATAAGTTTTTGGTCTTTTGGAGTACGATGCTACTAGTGTTCTCGGTGATGACAGTCGCTGCGGGAGCAATTGTTCCCGAAGATGAATTAGATAGTGAACAAAGTAATATTGCTTTGATAGAAAGAGCAGGAACCGAAGAGATTTCGTTGTTGAACGATATGAACGTTGAAATAATAGACAGGTACGGGATGTACATATTGATTGATGTCAGAGAAGAATATATAGAGACTTTGGAGCATTCTGGTCTAGATGTAAATACTCTACCGCACCAGTCGGAGATAAATGTGAAAGGAAATACTATAGATGTTGCTGAAGGGAAACAGGGATCGCCTATCGAAGCTGCAGTAGAAAAAGAAACCATAGGATCAGACCTAGAGATAGACGGTTACGAGTCAGGTGAAGAAGGGATCTATCTGATCAACACTCTTGGACCGATAAATCCAGAGTGGGTAGAGACATTGGAAAACAAGGGTGTTGAACTGATCAACTATGTTCCACACTATGCCTATGAGGTAGAGATGACACCGGAGCAAGCTGAGGATGTCGAAGATCTTTTCTTCGTCGATTGGGTCGGAATATATCAGCCTTCATACAAAATCCACCCTGAAACAGAACCTGGTGAAGTTACGGTGAGACTTAGACCGGGATTCGAACCTGAGAGCTTGAGTAGTCTAGAGCACAATATGGACATTTTAGGAGGAGAAGATTTACAAGAAGATGGTTACAACTTGATAGGAGAAGTCAATACGGTAGCGGAACTAGAAAATTTAGCTCTAGAAAATGACGTTTATTACATCTCCCCTTATATAGAGCCTGAACTACACGCTGAGATGGAGATACAGATGCTCGGTGGCGGGATGTGGTTCATGGATGACGAATACGAAACTAGAGAAGATCTAATTGTAGACCCGAGAGAAGGGGATCCACAAGAACCTTACAGAAAACACGGTGATTATGGAGCTTACATGAATCAGTTAGGATACTCTGGGGAAGATATAACGATAACTACGGCAGATACCGGTATCGGAGATGGAACCGTCGGAGATGCAGGAGTAGAGGATTTCACAGATAGAGTTATCGGTGGATACGGGTTTGAACAAGAAGACGAATGGCAAGACGGCCATTATCACGGTACAGCTTGTACTGGCCTTATAGTAGGAGATACACACCGTGGAACCGGAGAGACATGGGATGATTATGCTGGTGATATGGAATATTACATGGGACAAGGTCTTGCATACGAGTCAGAAATATTCGCAACTAAGATTTTCGACGATGCTGGCGGATTTATACCTACAGAGTATTACCCCATTGTGGAAGAGCCAGCTCAGCGATCAGATGCTTACATCCACAGTAACTCTTGGGGTGCTGGTACCTCTGGGGTATACAGTGATTCGGATGAGATATTTGATCAAACAGTGAGGGATGCGGATAGAGATACAGACGAAAACAGACCAATGGTCATAACCACATCAGCAGGAAATGATGGATCTAGAGGAGATCAAACTATCGGTAGTCCAGCCAATGCAAAGAATGTAATCACGGTTGGAGGAAATCAGCCTTACAATCCTTCCTATGGCCGTGAAAACCCAGAGTTGATGTATGGTGCAAGTTCTAGAGGATGGACAGAAGATAACCGTATTAAACCTGATGTTATCGCTCCATCTGAAGATGTGATCTCGCAGAACACTCCGCTAGACGGCGGTGGATACGCCACTGCTAGTGGTACTTCTTTCGGTAATCCCCTAGTAGCTGGTGCAGCCACGATAATAGTAGAATGGTATGAGGAAAATCATGGCGAGACACCGAGTCCAGCCATGGTAAAATCAATACTGATCAATACAGCTAATGATCTAGATCCTGAGGTCGGCGACACGAGAGGACATGTGCCAAATCGTGATGAAGGTTGGGGAGTACCAGATATTTCTAAGTTGGAATATCCAACCGATAGTCCGATAGATTTCAGACTAGAAGATCAGGAGAACTTATTGACAACTGGAGAGGAATCTGAGTATAATGTAGAGGTGGATGATGATGAAGAACCACTTAAGGTAACTCTTACTTGGACAGACGAGCACGCTATGGAAGGCGATAGTGCAGGAGGAACACCGACACTAAAAAACAATTTGGATCTAGAAGTGGAAACACCGGGTGGTGAAGTAATCCGAGGTAATGCATTTGATCTATCTGGAGACGGTGAAAGTGACGATGGATTCACTTATCCTGACGCTGAGGTCATGGAAGAATTTGACTATAGTGATGACGGTTGGGACGAAGTAAACAATGTACAGAATGTATTTATTCATCCTGATGAAATAGAGCCAGGAACATACAGTATTACGGTAAGAGGTACGAATGTACCTGCGGATGCGAATAACGATGGGGAACCAAATCAGGATTATGCATTGACCGTTTACAATTCATACGAAATACCTCCCAAGGATGGACATATAGAACTAGATCGAGTGGAATATAGCGGCGAAGACACTGTATACATAAGACTAACAGATTATGATCTGATAGATGATGGTACTCATGAGATCAATGTCACCAGCGTGGATTCTGAGGGCTACGAAATTGACGAAGAATGGGTCACCCTTTACGAGGATGAAGAGGATCCTGGATTCTTTGAAGGCTCGGTATATGTTACTGAGGACCCTGAAGAGGACGGATCGCTTTACGTGGAACATGATGGTGAAATAACCGCATGGTACCTAGATGAAGACCCGGGTTATTCTCCAGAGAATGAGATGGACAACGATGAGTCGTCATCTAATACTGAAAATTTACAAAAGGGAAGTTCCACTGAAATCAGTCTAGATGATGACTATGTTTACGAAGATGGAATGGAACACACCTTAGTTACTGAAGAGAGTAATTCTGACTATGAAGAACCAGAAATAGAAAACATAGATGTCGAAGATAGTGAGGTAGGTGAACATTCTACTTTATCGTCGAGACCAGAAGGTGACTACCAGATTCGTGAACCGATAATAATTCAAAACAATACTGACTTCCATGATCAGGCAGATGAAGAGGGTTGGCCAGGAGACGGAAGTGAAGATGATCCCTACATTATAGAGGGGTACGAGATTGATCCAGGTCAATATGATGACGACGATCATGCAGTACATATAGAAAATGTCGACCTCTACTTTGAACTAAGAGATAGTTACCTATACAATGCGAGTTCATATGCGGTCAGATTAGATTATGTAGAAAATGCTAATCTCAATAACTTAATAGTCGCAGATAGCGGAAGAGGTATAGGCCTAATCTATAGTGATTATAACGTGGTTACAGAGAACGAAGTAATGAATTCGGATATGGCTTTTTCGTCATGGTACTCTAGTGACGGAAATGAAATCACACACAATTATGCAGACGGAGATAATAGGTATGGATTCTTTGCAGCTTATGCCATGGGTGATTACATCGCATATAATGATTTTGGTAATATGGAAACAGATGGTATCATGTTCCAGGATCTCAGACATGGTACTGTTGAAGGCAACCACCTCTATAACAACAGTAGGGCAGGAATCTATAGCTTTTTAGATTCAATGAACAACACAATTGACAATAATGTGATAGAAAATAATCCAACTGGTGTCCATGTTAGTGGGATGGATGAACCTGACTTTACTGTGAAATACAATGATTTCATAGATAATGATGTAGGTGTATTTACAGATGGTCCTGGCAACTTATTCTATAGGAACAGATTCATTGGAAACGATCTTCACGTTGATGAAGGATATTACAATGATTGGGATGCTGGTGATCCAGCAGACGATGGTGATGGTGGAAATTACTGGGATGACTACGAAGAAGTAACAGGAGGAGAAGACAGAGGTGACGGTATAGGCGATGAGTCTTATCCGATTCCACCAACAGGTATGGCTGAGGACAATTACCCTTGGGTATACGATGTCCCTGGACGTTTCGAACACGATGTTGGTGTCCTTGACATTTATCCAACCGGAATAGCACCAAGCGAAACAGTAGAAGTTGAGGCCTTTATAGCCAACTTAGGACAAAATGACGAAGAAGATGTACCGGTTAGCTATGAGATAGGTAGAATGGACAACGACGAGACATGGACTGACACAACCTACGTCGACATCGATGCTGAAGAATTCAAATGGGTAACAATAGGTGATTGGACTCCACCGGAAGAAGTTGAATACTACAATAATGTGACCACTGACCTCGAAGATGACCAGAATCCCTATAATACTTACTTGGAAGAGACCTTCGAAATCAGAGATATTCATGATGTGGGATTCACTGAAATAATCAATCCTGGTGAGAAACAGCCTTACGTGGAAGAATTTGATTCTACCTGGGAATGGCTTTACTCCGACGATCACAGAGCAGATACAGACGGATCCACGAGTAGGGTTGAAGAATCAACTTGGTACGGAGGCATGATACTGCCAGTTGAAGATTATCAGGGAGAATACTTCACTGATGTAGCCTATTATGACTATGATGACGGAGGAGACTGGGCAGAAGCCACTATAGCGACTGTAGAATACATAGATGGACAACCGGCTGTAGATGAGTTCGTTGCTACATCAGAAACATATGATACTGAAGGTGTCGGCTGGGTTGAACTAGAGCTTGAGGAAACTGTAGAAATCGAAGAAGAAGAATACTGGGTATTGATGCATGTCCATGACTATGGTAGTGGAGAATTCCAGATAGGAGGTAACGACCCATATATAGATGACGCAGGCTGGTTCACTGTTGCTGATGGTGATCCAACGGATCCAGGTGATTGGGAGACTCTAGAAACAAGCATGTTCCCACGATCATGGCAAGTTGAAGCTCAAATAACTGATTACACTTGGAGTCCTGAATATGAGGATACCGTATTCAATGAAACCCAACCAGTAGAGGGTGTCGTTGAGAACTTCGGTAACAAACATGAAACTGAAGTACCGGTTGAAGCGTTGATAACCTGTGACGAGACAAATGATATTGAATATGACGACGACTCAACTATCGACATAGAAAGAGGCGAGACAGTCGTCGCTACATTTGATGATTGGACACCTTCGAGTACAGGTTATTACACAGTGAATATGACCACTGACTTAGAAGAAGACGAGGATCCAACAAATGACTATCATGAAGTGACCATATATGTTGAGGAAATAGACATTGATTTCGAAGCTACATCCATCGACAAGCCGGAAGAACCCATGTACCAGTATGATGAAAAAGAAGTTAAAGGAACAGTAACTAACTTTGGGAACTATCGAACAGATACACCAGCACAGATGACGATCCAAAGAGTGAATGAAAACATCCTGGTAGATGAAGACTTCTCAGATGGATTACCAGAGGGTTGGACAGTAGAGGACCTAGATGGTTCTGGTTATACTTGGGATTTCGATGAAGATGACGAAGTGATGATAGTCAGTTCAGAAGTTAACGGTCAGAACGATATATTATGGACTGACACCATAGATGCTACTGATGCCACATACAGATTTATGGTTGAATTCTATTCAGAATATGGAGGCGATGTTTCAAGAGACTTAAGAATTTCTACTGACGGAGGAGAAACGTCTCAGAGAGTCAAGACGAACATTGGTGAAGGTGAAATCGCATACGACCTAGTTGATTGGGTCAGTGGCGAAGACGAAGTTATGATCGGCTGGGAATTCTTCACAGAATATGCAGAAGAAGACGAATATTGGCTGATCGATGATGTCAAAATAACCGGAGAATCTCTAGAGGAACCGGAATATGAAGATGTAGTTACTTCAGATGAGTTATATCCCAGAAGAAGCACACAATTGGAATTTGCCAACTGGATGCCAGAAGTGGACGACTTACCAAGCGATTATATATTCACACTAGAAACACTCCATGAAGAAGATGAGAATCTAGAGAATACTATAACCACAGAAAGGATGTTCGTTGATTATAACCTACCGCCAGAAGCTCCGATTGACCCAAGTCCAGAGGACGGAGAAGAAGATGTTTCACACATACCGGAATTCAGTACGTATGTTTCCGATCCAAATGAAAGGGATATGGACGTCACGTTCTATCTCTTGAACGAAACTGGTGAAGAAGAAATAGCCAATGAAACGGTAAGGGGAGTACAATCTAATTCTGATGCTTCAATCGTATTCCCGATGTACCTTGAACCAGAATCTACCTATCAATGGTATGTAGAGGCGACAGATGGTGATGAAACAACCACATCGGATACATGGACGTTCCATACTTACGAGCCAGAACCGGTTTGGAAGACAGCTAGTGCAAGGATAAACGCAGACCCACCTGAGCCCGTAGAGAATATACATTTAGATTGGGATGCTGATGTATGGAGTGTAACCGGCAACGAACTCACCTGGGACGCTTCACCCGACGACGGGGCAGGAGAAGATGATACGGACCATTACGTTATATACAGATCCGATTCAGAGGATGGACCATGGGATGAATCGACAAAGATAGATACCGTAGATGCTGATGGATCAGAAGACTACACCTATTTAGACGAGGGAATGGCTGACGATGGAGAACGATGGCACTATGTTATAAGAGCTGTAGACAGACAAGATAACATGGAGATGAACGAGGACTATGTATCAGAGAAACCAGTACCGTTAGCAACTGACCCGATACCTGAAGACGGAGCAGAAGTAGACGAGTTAGAACAAACAGTTTCGGCCGATGTAACTTCACCAAATGGAGAACCACTAGAAGTTGAAATCTATCACGGAGCAGAACACGAAGTGATAGACGAATTCGATGGAATAATAGACGAGAGAGTTGAGACAGACTACACAGAATTGACAGAAGAAGATATGGCACAAGATCATTACTGGTACGTGTATGTTTCGTATGAAGATTACAACATTGGAAGTATCAATCCAGACCCAGAGGAAAATGAAAACACCCTGTCAGGAAGTGATTACGAAGGTGAGTGGCAATGGTTGTACGACCACGAACATAGAACTCCTGCGGATAACGGTGTTGGACTGACTGACTCTGGAGACTTCTACGGAGCGATAGTATTAGACCTATCAGATGATGTAGGAGACCACCTTACAGATGTAGCCTACTACGATTACGAAGAAGCCGGTGATTGGGCACAAGCAATGATAGCTGAAGATGACGACGGAGCACCGGGCGAATGGCTGGCTCAATCCGAAGAATATACACCTTCGGGTGCAGGATGGGTCGAGTTAGAGCTTGACGAGCCCGTTGAGATCGAAGAACCAGGAGAATACTGGGTACTGATGCATCTAGATGACTTTGGTGATGGTCACTTCCCATTTGGATGTATATCGCCTTGGGTTGATGATGGGCAGTATATCAATTTTGGAGATCCTCACAATCCTGGAGATTGGGATGACCTTGAAGATATAGGAATAGGTGGTGCTTGGTCATTAGAGGCATTCATAGCTACGGATGTTGAAGTCGAACCGATGGGTTGGAGTTTCTACTTGGAAGACACTGTTCCACCAGAAGCCGATGCAGGGGAAGACATTGAAGCTTATCAGGGAGATACCGTAACGCTCAACGGTAGCGATTCAACTGATAACGTAGAAGTAGTTGAGTGGGAATGGTCCATCGAAGACCCAACCGGAGAAGAGACTGTGAAATATGGAGAAACAGTTGACTACACACTAGATTATGCTCTATACTACGACATCGAGCTGACGGTTTACGACGAAGCTGGGAATTATGATACGGACACAATAGAGATCTATGCGATAGACACTGAGGATCCGGTAGCCGATGCGGGTCAATCAGGTTATACACGGGTTGGTTTGGACTATACCTTTGATGGAACAGGATCTACAGACAATGTCGAAATAGTCGATTACATTTGGTCCATCGAAGGAATTTCTGGATCTGCCGAAGGATACGAAGAAACAGTCTATGGAGAGACAGCAGATTACGTCTTCCCATATCAAGGCACATACGATATAACATTGGAAGTATACGATGCTGAAGATAACAGCGATACCGATAAGATATCGGTGGTAGTACATCCGGCACTTGAAGCCTTTGAAATAACAAGTCCAGCAGAAGATTATGAAACTATCGAGGAAGACACGATCACTGTTGAATGGGACGGTCATGAACACATGGGTGATCTTACCTATGAAATCCGACTGAATTACGGTGATTGGGATGAGATAGGCACAGATACTGAATATACTTTCGTTGGTCTAGAAGATGGAACTCACGTGGTGCAAGTACGAGCTATTCATGAAACTGGAGAGAAATACACTGAAACGAGAATATTCCAGATACAAACTATCGAAGAAGAACTAAATATAATCCAACCGGAAGACCGTGTTGAAAGTCTAACCTACGATGAAGAGTTCACCATCGTTGGTGAGACTGATGCAGACTTGACTGTGTACGTTAACAATGAAGAAGTAGATGTCGACGGTGAAGGTGAGTTCGAGTACGAGACAACATTGGTCGAAGGTCAGAATCTCTTCGAAGTGATAGCTGAGTACGAAGGGGATAAGTTAGCTGAAACTACGGTTTATGCCCTGTACTTACCACAATTACCAGAGATGCAGGATGACATCGATGATTTGCAAAACGATATCGACGAGAACAGAGATGATATCGACGATCTCTTCGATATAACAGACGATCTAGAGATAGACATCGGAGAACTCGAAGATGAACTGCATGCAGAAGTCGATAGACTGGAAGATGC
>PULU01000065.1 GCA_003551065.1 Thermoplasmata archaeon
GAGGAAATCCTCTTTTTGTACCATGATATCCATAGGAGGATTATGCATTCCGGATATAAGTTTTACCACTACTCAACCAAAATATACATATCTTAAAGGACATTATCCCAGACCATGGAACTCGAAGAACGTTTGGAACTGGTCAGAAGAAAAGTTGATGAAGTAGTTACTGAAGAGGAATTGAAAGAACTTTTAGAGCATGATGAAAGTCCTACAGCTTACATAGGAGATGCACCAACGGGAAGGATGCACACGGGACATTTCATCACCCACAGGAAGATATCAGATTTTTTGAGAGCTGGTTTCGTATTCAAAGTGTTACTAGCAGATATACATGCTCACTTAGATGACCTAAAGAGCCCCTTTGAATTACTAGAGGCTAGAAGTGAATATTATGAAGAATGCATCAAAGGGATGATGGATGCAACGGGCGTCGATTGGTCGGATCTAGAATTCATCAGAGGTAGTAGCTTTGAACTGAAGGAAGAATATACCCTAGATGTTCTCAAATTGGCGGCTGATACGACGTTGAACAGATGCCAAAGAGCTGCCGCCGAGGTCGTCAGATATGGGGATAATCCAAAGCTTGGAGGTTTCATCTATCCTCTTCTCCAGACCATGGACGTGGCCGCTTTAGAAGCCGACGTGGCCTATGGAGGAGTTGATCAAAGAGGGATATACATGCTATCTAGGGAAATTTTGCCCAATCTGGGATATGAGAAGCCCATTTGTATATTCGCTCCTCTATTGACTGGGTTGACCGGCGGCAAGATGAGTGCTTCTGAAAAGGGTTCAAAGATCGACCTTTTGGACGATGAAGAAACCATCAAAGATAAGATGAAGAACGCCTATTGTCCAGCAGGTGAGATAAAAAACAACGGAGTATTAGAGCATCTGAAATACTTGATCTTCCCTGTTTTGAAATCCAATGATAAAAAATTCGTCGTCGATAGACCGGAAAAATGGGGTGGGAATCTGGTTTACAGTGAATATTCTGAAGCAGAGAAGGACTATTTGTCCGGTGATCTGCATCCTCTGGATCTTAAGATGGCCATAGCAGAAGAACTCTATGATATTTTAGAACCGATAAGAAAAAGATTCGAAGATAAAAAAGAACTGATAAAACGGGCCTATCCAGAAGAGGAATGAGTTCAGTTCTTGGCCCTGCCAAGACCTTTTTTTCTTATATGGTCTACGGAGTGATCCACACATTTTTTCAGGTACTTATCACAATCACCAATACCTTTGAGGACAGCGGCTCCCTCGTGCCCCCCTCCAGATATCTCGGTTTCCGATGCTCCGATATCCTTGAATATTTTACCAATATCTATACCAGAATCGACTAGACTCGCATTGACTCTACCGGATATGAGGAACATCTCATCTCTCTTTGATCCAGTGAAACCTATATCTGCGCCAACATTCAGCAGAAGATTTGAAACTGAGGATTCAAAAACTTTAACTCTCGTATATGCAACAAGATACCCATTGACTTCTATATAATCTGACCTTTGAATTCCCTTCAACCTGCAGATTTTTTCTGAATAACTTCTTTCTTTTTCGATGATATTGGCTACTTGTTCCACTTTCACAGAGCTTTTTTCCATGATCTCCGAGGCTATCCTAAATGTCTGGAAGTCGGCCCTTCTAAAATGCGATGTATCCGTCATGATACCCGCCAGCAAACCAACAGCCTCTTTCTCCGTGATCTCCTCAGGATTTATAAGATCGTAAACGATCTCTGCACTGGATGTCCTTTTTTGAAATATCACATCATGTTTCCAGTGATTAGATGAGTGGTGATCGATAACTATTAGATCTTCCACATCATCGATCTCTATCGGCCTCAATTGTTCACGACTAGCAGTGTCTATCACTATTATCTGTTCGTACTTAGAAAGATCAGGTTCTAATGTATATTCCATAGAAAAGTACTTTACTAACCTTTTAGCAACTTCATCAGGAGGATCTGGTAATCCGATGTCTCCTCCTATCCTATTCTTTAAAAAAAATATACTACCTACAGCATCTGGGTCAGCATTTTGATGAGATAAAAAAAGGGTTGAAAGGCCCTTTTTTATCC
This sequence comes from Thermoplasmata archaeon, assembly GCA_003551065.1. GTDB lineage: Archaea > Thermoplasmatota > Thermoplasmata > Halarchaeoplasmatales > Halarchaeoplasmataceae > Saliniplasma. The sequence continues at coordinate 2,084 of PULU01000065.1, forward strand.
TCATCTAGTTTTCTCCATCACTGATCGGACCTTGTTGAACTCCACCCATCTGTGATGTCAGCTTCTGCTGCAGTTCCTGGAATTTCTTACGCAGCTTATCTTCCTGTCTAGAAAGGGATTTTATTCTGATTTCAGATGACTCAAGATCGTCCTCGATCTCTTCAACTAGATCATCTCTATCTTCTACCTGTACTAATATCTCCTCTCCGATATTCTTATAAACTCTTGTTTCATCTTCCAATTTACCTATCTCTTCTAGTGCAGTTTCTAGATCCTTTTTTCTTGTTTCCAGCTGCTGTTTCTGCGTCATTATCTGCTGAAGCTGCTGCTGAAGTTGTTGAACTTGCATTATTTCGTTCTGCATCTCTTCTTGATTCATTGCCATTTTAAATACCTCCATTAATTTATTTCATTCCATATTTCGTTCGATATTTCTAACCACCTTAAATATGAATTTAAAGCGGCTCTTAAAGCCCTAGTGTCCTCGGCTTCGATCCTGATCCCATGGGATTCGAAATCGATTTTTACATCTACTCTTCTCATCCCTTCCTCTGCTTCTGGTACTAAAGACTTCAACGAAGCGTCGGTCATTTCGTCATCAGGTAAACTAATAAAAGCACTTTTCATCTTATCGTGCTTTTAGTTCCTTTTTAACGTTAGGTCTTTCTTTGTAAAAGACCCTGCTACCGCAGTTTTCACATTGGATACCTACCGTACTTATATCCTTGATCCTTTCTTTACAGAGGGCACACCTAAACATCTTACTCTTCCTCTTCTATCCTTTTGATCCTCTTTCCCAGATGAGGTTTGTAAGCTCCACCTGCAAAAGTCAAGTCACATCTTTGGCAGTTCCATATACCCGTACTCTCTCGTTTAACTTTTTTGTGATGACATCTTGGACAATCATAGTATTTTTTCTGTTCACTTTCGATATCTCTGATGGATCTTCTTACCTTTACACCGTAGCGAGAGCTGAAACGACCAGTGCTTCCTACCTTTTTCTTTTTAGCCATAATTAAGCCCCGTTTTTTGTATGGTTATATTCGATTTATTTATACTTTCCCCTTTTCGACTATATCGATGACCTTTTGCCTTAAGGATCCTCCGATCTCCTGTGATAATTCAACGCATTTCAATGTGTCCTCGTATTCGAATGTTCCGCTCAATCCTTTCTGCATCGCCACTATATCTCCATCTTCGTTCGTGGAAACGGTCAATCTAGCGTTAGCTATCTTTTCCTCTTCTAGACCTGAATCCAACATTATCGTATCCTTGATCTTAGTGAAAGTGGTCGGGATCACAATATGTTCGATAGGTAGATCGTAATCCTCAGCATCATCTTGGAATTCTGAGGCTGGAACGACTGCATCCATCAAGGCGGCCATAGCCCCGATCCCGCTGGCATCGATGAGATTTCCATCGAAATTAAGAACGTGTATATCTATGAATATCATCCAAACTTTCTCTCCTTCTACGATACAGAGTTTGGAAGTATCGACTACACCGGCTTCTCTGATACCTCTGTCAACGACTCTAGCGACCTCTGTAGCATCTTCTCCGGGTGGACCCGATTCGTATTTAGGTGAAGCCATGGGGATCAACTCAGCACTTGTTATGATAACACCTTTATCAGGTGTATCTGGGAACGGTTCCCCTTCGTCCATCTTTATTCCAACGATCACCTCTGTGTCACCTAATTTTACTCTTGCGGAACCTTCGGCAGGTCCGATCCATCCTACTTGGATATCTAAATCCCTGTGTTCAAGCATATCTCGGCCATCTATCCTTTTTCCATCCTTTATCAATCTATAAAGGTAATCCTGTGTAATAGAAGATATAATCTCTTTCATGTCTATGCCTCCTCCTGTATCTTTTCAATTTCATCATCGGGCTCTCCATGGTCTTCAAGGGTCGTAGAATACCTTACTTTTAGAGCATCTCTTTGTATCTCATATATTTCATCACATGCATCTATAGCCAACTCCATAGCTTCTTCGTACTCTTCCTTCGTCAGATTTCCATCCATCTGAAGGAGTGTTATCTTATCAGTATTTGGTACTATACCTACGGGTACATCTGCTTCTCCAAAGTTATCTTCATTTTTGCCAAGATCCAATACCACATGGCCATCTATCTTTCCGGCTGCACATGAGGCTATCATATTGGACATCGGTATACCCGCATCAGCTAGTGCTACTGAAGCTACGGTCAGACCGGCACATCGAGTCCCGGCACTTGCTTCGAGTACCTCGATAAATATATCGATGACAGCTCTAGGGAACATCTCTACGAAGACCACTTCCTCTAATGCCTCTGATATGATCTTGCTTATCTCTACGGATCTTCTATCAGGGCCCGGTCTTTTCCTATCCGGGACTGAAAAAGCTGCCATGTTGTATCTAGCTCTTACCACTGCTTTCGAGGGTTCTTGTGCATGTCTAGGATGCATCTCTCGAGGTCCATAGACTGCTGCCATAACCTTATTCTTACCCCATTCTATATAAGCAGATCCATCTGCTCTTTTTAATATACCAGCTTCAATCTTTATGTCCCTTAATTCATCAAATTCTCTACCATCTAATCTTTTTCCATTCTCATCAATCAATTCCATATCCTTATTATCACTCATGATAAAATACCTCCTTGATATAGGTTACCTACCACTCTCATCAAGATCTTTACCTGTTTCCTTCTTGAGGAATTCTTCCACAGCATTAGTCAAACCGAGTACCTGTGCCTTCTCTTCTATCATCTGTATCGCCTTGACCGCTATATACTGTCCTTCTAGATCTCCGTCGATCCATATCCTACCGTTCTGCCCCACGAATATCCTACATCCTGTGTAATTTTTCAACATAGATATCATGGAACCTTTCCGTCCTATGACCCGGGGTACCTGAGAAGGAGCTATCTCTATTATCTGTCCACTGTTGAGTTTCCTCAATCCTTCTTCATCCATACTGACTTGGGTTTTCTTCAATTCATCGACATCGGTTATACGTATCAAAACAGCATCTCCAACATCTATATAGCTGGCTGTATCTCCGTACTCCACTCTCCATGGTACATCATTTACATGTAAAATGGATATGAATGGAGCATTTATGTCAACCATCCAGATAGATGAATCAAGATCTGTGATCGTTCCTATCACTTTGTCGCCTTTTTTAGGGTCGTATCGTCCACTCTGCGCTGCCACATTGACATAACCTGAACGGAATGTTTTAACTCCTAATTTTGCGGCATAGATCTTACCATCTTTCTTGAAAGTACCCCTTCCTGGTTTGAATTCTTCACTTTCTTCTATCAAGTCTCCAGGAAGAAGTAGTTCTCTTTTATTCTTCTTTTTATTATCACTCATATCTAAACACCTAATCATCTAACTTTAATAATTATCCTTGTCTTAAGATTCCTTATCTAAACTATTATTAATCAATTTTCTCGATCTCTACATCGCCTTTAGTCTTCTCATTTATCTTTTCAAAGAACTCGTCTTTGGCTCCAGCAGGGAGTTTTATTTTACATACCCAACTACCATC
>PULU01000054.1 GCA_003551065.1 Thermoplasmata archaeon
ACGTGCTCAACACTGATGACACCTACCAATTCCCCTTCGATGATTATCCCTGCATCTAACAGGGATGTTAAACCTAGAGGTTTGAGATAGAAATCATATAATTCTCTAGTTCTAGGATCATTTTGAGCATCTTCAGCATAAATTCGACTTTCTTCTTTGATGGCATTAAAATAAGCGGGAAATTCCTTTGTTTCCAATACTGTACCGGAACTGTGTTTATCTTTATCCGCCTCGAAAAGGTTCACACATACCAGCTTTGTATCGTCATCTGATAGTTTCCATACGCTAGTTCGATTTACGTCAAGAGTTTTGGATAATGTTTCACAGACTTGTTCCATCGATTTAGATAGATCTTTTCCGACTTGGAACTCCTTAAGGGCCAAATCGGCTATAGCTGATCGTTGCGATCTTGCTCTTTGTTCTCTTTTCTTACTTTCTATCTCTATTTCCTTCTTTTTGGTTATATCTATATGGGTACCGGTCATCCGAACTGGATCTCCTTCATCATCCCATTCAACTACCTTACCTTTATCAAGAACCCAAATCCATGACCCGTCTTTATGTTTCATCCTTCCTTCGAATTCGTAGAACTCTTTTTCTCCTGCAAAATATTTCTCCAATAATCTGTAAGATCTTTCTAGATCATCAGGATGAGCTAGGTCTTCCCAAGTTTTTATATCTATAGGTTCGAGTTCTTCGAGTTCATATCCGACTATCTCTGCCCATCTCTCGTTAACGACCATCTCTCCGGTCTGAACGTACCAATCCCATATCCCCGCTTCAGTTCCTTTCAATGCTAGATCTAACCTTTCTTTATTTTTCTTCGATCTTTCTTCGGCTTCTACCCTATCTGTTATGTCCACAACGATACCAAACATCTCTTGTATATCCCCTTCCTCGTCTCGCAAAGGAAAAATTGCATTCTGTAATATCTTCTTTTGACCAGACTTTGTTTCTATTTCAACATATATCCACCTATCAAATAGATCCTCTACCTCTAACTTCTCAACTTCTTTCCTGCTCTCTTCAGTGAGAAATGAGTGTGATTCTTTACCCGTCATCTCGTCGGGATAGTATCCATGGATCTCGGCGAATGCCTCGTTGACGGACGTTATTTTTCCAGAAAGGTCACGTATGTAGAACCCCTCCTCAGTTCTTTCAAATATTTGAGTAAGCAGTTCATTCTTCCTCTTTAAAGATACCTCCGTTCGATAGTGCTTAGATTCTTGAACTATAGCTTGTGCCAGCACGGCATATTGACTTTTGGGATCTCCGCCTTTCTGGAAATATCTGTCAGCTCCCAGATTAAGGGCCTCTATAGCGACCTCTTCTCTTCCCCTTCCAGTGAACATGATGAACGGGATATCAAGTTCTCTATTATTACGGATCTCTTCCAAAAGTTCTAGTCCATCGATATCAGGCATCTGGTAATCCGAAACTATGATATCAAAATCATTTCTACCTAAGATCTCCAGGGCTTCCTTGGCGGATCCTGAGCAAACTATTTCGAATCTTTCATCTTCTATTTTTAAAAAAATCTTAGCCTGGTCGAGTATACCAGGTTCATCGTCTACGAACAATATCTTTATTTTCTCCATGTCAACTGGCCCTATCTCCACTATAGATTATGGTTTACATAATTACTTTGTGGTCCATTATCAATATATTATAAGAAAAAAAAGAAGGGAGTAAGGTGATCGTGATATAATAAGAAAAAGGTGAGGAGGAATTTATCGTGAGTTTGTGATGTTCTTTCCTTGTTGTGTATATCTCATAACGATATGCTTATTTATATTCCTTTTCTTCATATCAAAATTCGTTTCGAGATCCGAAATGACTTTCAATCATGGTTTTGGACATGCTTTTACAGATCATCATCCCCCTCTTTACTCAACCACAGATCGAACCTAACCCCGCCCAGTTCTGAATCCTTGACCTCTATCTTTCCATCATAGCTCTCCAAGATCATCCGGACTATGAACATACCTAACCCCGTCCCTCTTTGTCTATCTGTGGTAAAACCTCTTTGAAATATATCTTCTTTAAAATCATCAGGTATCCCTTTACCATCGTCTTCGATGGTACATATCACCTTCTCGTCTTGTACCTCTCCCGATATCTCGATCTTACTCCCTTCAGAGTGATAGATCGAATTCTCAATGATATTGGAAAATACCTCTTTTAAAAGAGGACCACCCTGTACCATGCATCCGTCGAAAGAGAATCTATTCTCGATATTAAAATCCCTATCTTCGGCTAGACCTTGAGTCCTCTCTATTGAATCACTCATGGTTGAAGCTATTTCTACCTGCTGCATTTTTTCTCTCTGTGCACTCAGTAACAACCTCACTTTCTTTATAAGATTGATACTGTCTTTGTTCCCTTTGATGGCTTTTTTGATCATCCCCTCGGTTTCTTCATCGAGATTGCCAGTATCTTCGATAAGTTGAAGATATCCCTGGACGATCTGGGCTTTATTCTTAAGGTCGTGTCTCAATAAAGTGTGGAGAAGTTCTTCTCTTTCCTGGGCTTGTTTTTGTTCCGTAATATCGGTTATAACACCCATGGTTCCGTAAAAATCACCTTCTTTGTTTTTGTAAGGTGAGGCATGGACCATGACATCGACTATCTTTCCATCGCTTCTAATAAGTCTGGTTTCATAACAGCTTGTTTCGCCATCTATCCTTTTTTTGGTCTCTTCTTCAAATTTTTTATCTTCTCCTTCGACCGCCAACTCGGGAACATGTTTTCCGATCAGGCCCTCCCTTTCGTATCCCAACATCTCGGCGAATCTATCGTTGACGAAAGTGAAATTATCGTTTATATCTGTCACAGCTATCCCGGCAAAAGCGGTCTCGACTAATGCCCGATAACGTGCTTCACTCTCCTCAAGGGCCTTCTCGGATATCAAACGATTTATCACTTCTGTCACGTAAGAAACAAACAGTTCTGCCATCTCAAGATCATTTTCATCGTACTTTTCATGTTCATACGATAACGCCTGGAACACACCGATATCTTCCATGGGCACACTTAGAGCAGAACAAAATTTTTCATCTGTGGGCTTTGCATCTTTACTTTTTTTAACATTTCTCAGCAATTCAGACTGTTTGGTTCTAAATGTTCTACCTGCTACTCCATCCTCTATACTCATCGAATACTCCTCTTCTACTAGGTCTTTCTCTGTACTAGCTCTTACTATCAGTTCACCATCCTCCTCTATTTCCACACTGCATACATCAAAATCTAGGATACCTCTAGCTATGTCTATAGTCAGGTTGTATAATTCATCCAAATCTTTGACACTGTCTAGTTTCGGGGTGACCTCATAGAGCTGTTTGATCTTTTGTTTCTCATCCAATAATTTCTCTTTCACCTGCTTTCGTTCAGTTATATCTCTGGCGATCACCACCTCTCCTTCAAAACCGTCTTCACCGAATACTCCTACATTTATCTCGACGGTCATGATCTCATCGTCTTTGGTGATCAACTCGACATCGTAATGAGGGATCTTTTTGCCTTTCATCCTTTTTAAAAAGTTCTTCATGAGCTTTTTCGTACTTTTCAACGGGAGAAAGGGCAGGTCTTGGAAAGCATTTCCAACGATCTCATCTTTAGAATATTTCAATTTTTGTAGTGCTTTCTCATTAACATCTATGATAAGACCTTTGTCATCGACCAAAAATGAAGGGTCCGGTGCAGACTCGAATATTCTTCTGAACTTCTTTTCTGAAGCTTTTATACTCCTTTCATCTTGTTTTTTCTGTAAGATCACCGAGATATAGCTAGCTATGGTTTCTATGACTTCTTTATGTTGGACATTATTATCGTTTTTCTTCAATATCACCAGGTCCCCATGGTGAGATGGACCGATCTTAAAGCCTACCCGGTAAATCTGCCTGATATCTAATAGGTCTTCGATTTCTTCACAGAGTGACTCATCTACCTGTCCATGAAATAGGTCATACAGACCCCCTTCCACCGGCTTCAATTTACCGGTGTCATCCATGGCTGAATTTACATTATCCTTATCTATCGAGATAGTACTTAGTACCTCCTTCACACTATCATCAAAATCGGTGATCGGGCCATCAAGATCATAGAGTGACCTCAATATCATAGTGCTTTCTATCATATCGTACAACAATATAAAAACAGAAGAATCTTCATTCAAATGCTGAACTTTCTCAGCGACATACTCGTATATATCATCAACACTCACCATCCCGCTTATCTCTTTTATGGCTTCCTGGATGATGTTTATTTCTTTGATGTTCTTTTTCTTATCCCTTTTCACCGTAATTTTTTCTCGGATATCTTTTACGAAGGCGAATTCGAGTTCTTTTCCACCATGTTTTACATAATTACTTATGACCTCTACGGGTATGGTATCCCCATCTTTTGTTTCATGGATAGTTTCTATCTTCATGGAGCCTTTATCCTTCAGTTCCTTCCAGAAATCTTTTCTATCCTCTTCTTTATAATCTGGATCGATGTCCCATATATGCATATCACAAAGCTCTTCTTGATCATGACCAAGTTTTTCAGAGACCATTTGATTAGTATAAACGAACCTTCCACCTGGTGTAATCCAATAGACCTCCAATTCTGCATTATCTATGGAATATTTTGTCAACTCTAATCTTTCCTGAGTTCTCCAGTGTGTTACCTCTTGAACGATGGCCTGGGCTAGTACACCATACTGGCTTTTAGGATCGCCTCCCTTTTGCATATATCGATCAGCCCCATGATTGAGAGCTTCTATGGCGACCTCTTCCCTCCCCCTTCCAGTGAACATGATGAATGGGATGTCACTCCTGTAATCATATCGGAGCTGTTTCAAAAACTGTAGACCATCTACATCGGGCATCTGGAAGTCAGAAACTATTATATCGAAATCTATTTCTTCTAAGATCATCAAGGCGTCGGATGCAGACTCCAAAGTAGTGATTTCGAAACACTCCTCTTCCCTTTCCAAAAATATCTTTGCCTGATCTAAGATCGCAGGTTCATCATCCACAAATAGTACTCTTATCTTTTTCATCTATAGAATACAAAACTCTCGTTCGCGATATAACTACCTTTGGGCCAATTATCAATATTCATCATTAAACTCTCTTTTCAGCCTTACTTTGAAACGAGCTCCACCTTTTCTCGAATCCTTTGCTGTGATATCTACATCATTATAATTTGCTAATTGACGGATCATATAATATCTTGCCCCACCGACTCCGGCAGTGTCACCTTTGTAAATATCACCTGACAGCAGATCCTTAAGTTCCCGGGGAATAGGCTCTCCATCATCTTCTATCACCACTAACACTTCTTCTTCGTATCCCTTTACGTCGATCCATATCTCACTGCAGTTCGGTATCAATAATCTGCATTTCAATAAACGAAAAAATAGATTATGGAGTGAATACTCACCTTTCACTTTTACCTTTGGATCTAAATAACTCTCATGAATTTTTACTCCTTCTAGATCAGCTAGATTGGAGATATTTTTTAAAACATGTTCAAGGACTTTATTTATATCGTGTGATGTTAGCTCTCTAGGGTGTTCGATAGCTCTGAGTTCTTTTGCCAACCCGAGTATCTCTTGAACCTCCTTTTCAG
>PULU01000015.1 GCA_003551065.1 Thermoplasmata archaeon
AGCATGACGACAGCCCGCTGAAGGTACGACCCTGTAGGCGTGCCCGGAATCCAATTCTTCCCTTATACCTTGTGTTGACCATAGGAGAAACGATAGTTCATCCAATCCTAGTGATCTGTTTGTAAAAGATCGTCTCGATTCTCTTTTTGATATCGCCTCGACAAGACTTACATCGATATCGAGTTTCTTCGGGTCGGGCAAATCTATCAGTTCCGCCTCCTCTAGAACTTCTTTTTGAACAGGAGGCACAGGAACGCCTTTCCTTTGATCAGTTTGGGAAAAATCCACTTTTTCGCGTATGTGATCTTTTAGATATTCTCTACCCATGGTAGATATGATACTAGTCTAATTATGTAAAAATCTTTTCGAGATGTAAAAATATAAAAAAGTGGTTTTATCGGATGTCGTTCAAGACTCCAATTCAGCATCTAACTCGATATCGATGGATGCTAAGGCTTTAGATACCGGACAGTTCTTTTTGGCATCCTGTGCTATCTCTTGGAAAACATCTTCATCTATCCCAGGAACTTTCGAACGGTTCTTCAAGTGTATCTTAGTGATAGTGAAGTCTCCTTCCACTTTTTGTAGATAGACAACTGCTTCAGTTTGAACACTTTCCGGATCATACCCTTCTCCTCCTAGCGAAGCTGCCAAGGCCATGGAGTAGCATCCCGAATGTGCCGCAGCTATCAGTTCTTCAGGGTTCGTTCCCGTTCCTTCCTTGAATCTTGAGAGGAAACTGTATCGGCCTTCATAGGCACCGCTCCCCAGTTTCATGTTTCCCTCCCCATCTTTCAGTTTTCCCTTCCATTCAGAACTTGCTTTTCTTTTTACCATTTTAACACCTTTATTATTTTATACGTGAGCTCTCATATATATTTTGTTTGTATAGTGTTCAGAGGTAGAGAACCTCCGGCTCTGCTTGGATCTTAATGACCTCACCTAGATATATACTGCAAACATATTAATATTAAATTCTATCTACTAAAATCGGTGAATATATGCTGTCTATCACGGTTCATGGAGGCGCTGGTGAGATCGGAGGGAACAAGGTACTTGTTGAAAATGAAGATACCCGATTGATGCTTGATTTTGGAACTCGTATGGGTTTCGAGTCGGATTATTTCGCAGAGTTCGTAAAACCTAGATCTAATACGGTCTTGAGGGATAGATTGATACTAGGTTCGTTACCCTTGATACCCGGGATATATCGAGAAGATATGATAAGACCCTCCGGTTTGGATAAGATCGATCCAGGAGGTAGAGTGCTTGATGAAGATTCAAGATTGTTGGACCTAGATGGTCTGGTAACCTACGAGGAGTTTTCTGAAGAGGACGGATATATCGACGCTTTGTTCCTCAGTCATGCACATTTTGACCACGTCGGAGATATGAATTACATCCATCCAGATATACCACTGTACTGCAGCGAAGTTACGAAAACTCTCGTGGAGACCGTCGATGAACTGACTAAATTCAAATCCGAAGCTATCTCCATGAAAAGACCCAGGATAAAGTTTAGAAAGAGTGGTATGTTCGCCGATGAGCCGTATATCAACAAAGATGGACGTGAAAGAGATTGTATCACGATGAAGGACGGGGAGTGGGTTTCTGTTGGTTCCATGGAAGTTAAGATCATAGATGTGGACCACTCGGTACCTGGGGCAAGCAGTTTTGTGTTAAAAACTAATGGTGAGAAAGTTCTCTATACCGGTGATATCCGATTCCACGGTACTTATCCACTTTCCATCGATGAATATGTGTCGAAGGTCGGAGATGACATCGACGTCATGATATGCGAAGGAACCAGGGTGGAGTCAGAATCCTTGATAACTGAAAAGGATGTGAAACAGAAGATCGTCGATGAAATAAATGACGTAGAGGGTCTGGTCTTCGTAGATTTTAGCTGGAAGGACACTACAAGATACGAAACCATCAAAGAGGCGTGTGAAGGATGTGGAAGGACCTTTGTTATAGATGCTAGATTGGCCTATCTGTTGAACGAGCTGGGTGAGAGACCTGAATCTGATGATGTGAAAGTTTTCTTAAAAAGGAGGGGCAGTGCTTTATATTCGCCCGATGATTATGGCAGGTCGAAGCACGAGTACGGTTACTCAGTGGATGGAAGTAATCTGGATCCGTCGCACTACGAGAACGGTCTGAGTGCTTTGGAGATCATGGAAGAACCCGGTGATCACGTTTTGATGTTCTCATACTACGATCTCAATCAACTGTTCGATTTCGCCGATGAAGATGGTAAGATACCATATTCTAAATTCATCAGAGCTCAGTGTGAACCTTTTTCAGATGATATGGCTCTAGATGAAGAACGTATGATAAACTGGCTCGAACGGTTCGGGATAGATTTCGAAAAGAGCGAACCCGATATACCGAAGGGATGTGACAACATCGATTGTGAGAAGATCAAACCCGTCATGGATCGTTCCCACGTATCTGGACACGCTTCACGGCCTGAGTTAAAGGAGTTGATAGGGAAGTTGGAACCCGATACGTTGATCCCCGTTCACACGCTGAATCCTGAAGAGTTCGAAAACATAGTTCCTGAGGATGTTGAAGTTTTAGTACCAGATAGGGGTAAAACGTATGAGTTGTGAAAGGGCTTTTATCACCGTTCTAGGTCGATATGTATGGGCCATGGTCAACAGTTACTACGCAGTTTTACGGGAGGAGGAATATTTTCCCGATGCTGTGTACATAGTTTCAGAGGAGAGATACAGGTTTAGGGCTCAGAAAGGCAAAAGAGCCTTCGAAATATTGAACCAGGGATACGATGTTGATTGTGAGGTTAAAGTTATAGTGGTGGAAGATGTGGACTTTGTCTCAGCCGGTAAAAGGATTACTGAGATCATAAATAACTTGGATAGCAGTGAGATAGCACTCGATATAACTCCCGGGAGGAAACCGTTGGTCACAGCCGCACTCGTACCAGCCATTAAACAGGACCTTGAACACATATATTACCTGGAAGTCACTGACCTAAAAAACATGGCAAGGCCTTACCTTGAGATACCTCTATCCAAACAAACACTATGGGACTTCTCCAAGGAGGTGACACGATGAGTCATGATTCCTGCAAAATTCACTACGACGAACTCAACGTGCTGATAAATTTGATACCTGAAAGAAAATGGGTGATCTCTTATCCTTTATACGATTTCGAAATGATAAAAGTGTGCTCTCACACAAAAGGGTACAGGTTGGAGATCAAAAACGATGACCGGTTCGACGAATTCACTTCGAAATTTAACGAGTATCGTAAAGAGGTCCCGGGCTATAATGACCTTAGAAGTGCTATGCTGAGTAGTGGTGTATTGGAGATCGCGAACATCGGACAGGTGAGAGAAGAGGTAGAGCGATATAATAAATCTAAAAGTGGAGTTCGTTTCGCACTGGATACTAATCTACTGTACGATAATTTTGTTAGAAACCATGAAGTCATCGATGCACAAGATGTCATACTTGTGGATACGGTTAAAGAGGAGATCAAGAATAAAGCCAATAAAAAATATGGTAAGAATGATATCCGATCACTGAAGATCCTTTCTCCCAGAAATGAAGACCTGTTCGATGAACTATGGAACAAGCGTATCAAAAAATCTAGGACCGCCAGTTTAGCCATGATGGATTGGGTATATCTGGTAGATAATGATGCCAGAGTGATAGAAACGGATATCGATCCATCTTCCGAAGAAGGTGGGGCTGATCGCATAATAGTAGAAAGGCTCAAAGATCAAGACGATAACATAAGCCAATTTTTAGTAGTTATGACAGCGGATGATGCTATGATAGATCTATGCAAGATAGAAAATATGGAGTACATCAAGTGTGATCTAGAACATCAAGTCAGTTCCACGATATGTGATTTTAAAAGTTTTAGGAACCTCTTGTTCGACATGGCTAGGATCTTTGGGTTCATAAAATTCGGACCGGTGATCATCTTCGGTGAGTACAGAGGATACACCAGTAATCAACCTAACCTGCTCAAGGTGAAGACACAGAACAGAAGACTTTTCAAAGAGCTTGAGAGAGATCTAGACATATGTCGGAAGCTGGATGAACTAGATATAGAGAAATGAAAGTTTCTTGTGAGCATCCTACGACCATAATTTTAGAGAAAAGTCCAGTGGAATACCTTTGCATCCGTAACGACAGCGGAGGTTCAGGATGGAGACGATCTCAAAGTGCCATCAACTTGAGATACCCCTGTCGTAGATTATACGCTCCGTAGGCAGTCAATAGGAGGCCTATATACCAGAACAAAGTGATGGGAGTACCAGGGTAGATAAGACCATATTCTTCTGCGGGTAGATGAAGTATATCTCCCATAGAGATCATAACCACTCCTACAGAAAAATAAAACCAACCGTCAGCCTTGATGGACAGTATGATAAAACAAGCAAGCATCAGAGCGAAAACCTCTGTGGAGGCGAATACCATGAACATGTCCTGTTGAAGATCGAAACCCCGGTAAAATACGGGTATGACTGAAGTCAAAATCACCAAAAGCCACCAACCGATGAAAGTTATAACGAGTAGGGTTTTTTCATTACGATTCACATCTATACCGGAGATGTTCAGTTTAAGTGATAGACCTGTTATCAACATGGGTTTAGACCAAAGACGGAGAGTGAAATAAGCCAAAGTATGACCCGATATGTCGGCTATCCTTGAAAGAACCAGGAGGATCAATCCGATAATGAACAATAGCCAGACCCATCCCTCTTTACTCTTTATTCCATAGAGTCTTAGAAGTAAAAGAAAGCTGATTATGGTTATTACGAAGGAAGTCAACCCAACGAAGCTCCCTATCAGGGCACCGTGACCAATGAAAGGTATCATAAGATACGATAACAAGAAAACTATGGCTAAAATTATGAAAACGTACTCTTTGGATTTCTTTAGATCTTCCATAGTTATATCTTCTATCTTCAATTTTCTCCCTCCAACCTACTTAGTTCGTTGAAAATCTTTCGTTTCCATTCTTTTGCTTTTTTTTCTGATACGAAAGAATAAAGGGCGGGTACTATGTGGTTGTTCAAGGCTCGCTTCATCTGAGGTACCGTGACGTTTTCCGGATCAGCATCTTCATTGACTACGCCTTTTTTGGTGATGCCCTTGGAAAGGATATCACCTACAAAATCCATGTTTTCAACAACTGTTTGGAATACTTTGTTGGGCATGATTCCTCCTATTAGAACAAACTGAGCTAAGTGTTTATTAATATTTAATATTGTTCGTTGGGTCTCTAAGTATAGGCCGAAGTTCATAGGAACTCAACCCGTCAAATTTTGAAAATATTTATAAACGTCATCTATATTAATTGAATAGTGATCCATCAAGGAGTTTAAAAGTCCATGGAAACGATAATGATCCTACTGATAATCAGTACCTTCATCGCATCGATGTTCGGAACTTTTACGGGTTTCGGGATATCTACTGTTTTGATACCTTTGTTCAT
>PULU01000118.1 GCA_003551065.1 Thermoplasmata archaeon
AATATTACTGTTAGTAATAAGTATGTAATAGATGATAGTCAATATTATCAAGCTGATATATATCATAACAACAAATTTTATAAATTATTTATTCACTAAAATCTAAAGAAAAGGAGCTGATTAAAGTGGCAATGCTAATGAATTATAGGGAGCTATCAGAGCATGGGCAGAAAAAGAAAAAGGAGCTGCTGGAGCTGGCAGAGCAGAAGGGCATACCAGACCGGACAGCCAGGGCAATTGTTGACCATGTACTATTAGGCACCGGCGGGCAGCATGGAGATTTCATCGGGGCGGTATTGAGCAATAACCTATCAAACAGCTTTGGCCGGGCAGACCTAGAAAACAGGGCAGCACTCCACAAGACCGTCAAATATCTTTATAATTACTGCCCGGCAAAGTGTTGGGGCAGCAAGGAGAAAATGCAGGACTGGCCCGGGCTTGAGAATTTAGACTGACAAACACCGAGTTGCAGCTAGGGCAGGGGCTTATTGCTCCTGCCTCTGCTGGAGCTTAGAGGAAGGGAGGTTGTTATATGCGAGGCGTCCACTTGTTTATCATTCTGCTGGTAATCTCAGTGCTGGAGCTTGCTATTAAAGACCGCTAGAAAGGAGGGAGAAAATGATAAGGCTATTTGATATACTACACTACCCCTGGGGGCTGGTTAAAAATGAAAAACTATAACATGGTGATGGAAGACCTGAGTGAATATGTCGAAAAGCTGCATGAACAAGGAGATATAGACGATAGCCAGAAATATGCCTTGTCAAGCCACATTGACAGGGTTACTGAGTCTCTGCCTGACAATGAAAAGTTGGAGAAGAAAACTCACAGCCTGAAATTTATTGATGGTTATGATGGAGACCTAAACCATATATATATCAACGCCTACTCTATCAGGTATATATATCCGGAAAGAGTAGGCGATGAAACTAAAATTAAGGCAAAACTGGACTGTGGCCGGGAAGTGCTATTATATACTGTCGAGGGCAGAAAACACTATGTCTCAATACTTGACCTAAAGGAAATAGTGAATGAGGTATGAAGGTTGCTCTCAGTCAGAATTGTGATAGGTGCTGGAAATCAGAAAGGGTCAAGGGGCAGATAGTATGCCGGGGACTGGAGCCAGGAGAAGGCTGTCCCGACTGGGAACGACAAAAACTCATAGCCCAAAAGGAGGGTAAAAATGAAAAAAATTAAACTAAAAGCTCTCAAGATAGGTAACTTCAAAGGCATCAGGGAGCTGGAGATTGACTTTGACGGGAAGGACATCTGCCTTGTGGGAACAAACGAGACCGGCAAAACCACAGTGTTTGACGCCTTCCGCTGGTTGCTCTTCGATAAGGACTCCCAGGAGCGTTCAATGTTTAGCATCAAGCCGCTGGACTCCGAGAACAACGAAATCCACAAGCTAAACTCAATTGTTACCGGACTGTTGGAGATTGAAGAGAACGGAGAGACCAAAACCCTAAAACTGATGAAGGATTACCACGAGGTTTGGACAAAAAGCCGGGGCAGCAGCAAAGAAACATTTGACGGGCATACCACAGATTATTTTCTTGATGGTGTGCCTGTCAAGAAAAAGGAATATGACGAAACAATCAACAACCTAATAGACGAGGATATTTTCAAGGCAATTACAGACCCGTTGCATGTGGGAAACATGCACTGGCAAGACCAGAGGGAGCTGCTGTTCTCTATGACCGATATGCCGGAGGTCAGGGAGATAGCAGAGCTGGCAGCAGAGAAAGAGGGAGCTGTCAATGTCGAGAGGCTTTGCGAGGAGCTGGACAGCCCTGATGATGTGGATAAGTACGAGAAAAAACTCAAATCCAGCATGAACAAAATCAACGGGAAGCTGGAGGAGCTGCCTGCCAGGATAGATGAAGTCAAACGGTCTATGCCTGAAGAAGCGATAGATTCCGGCAAGCTGGAAGAGCTGAAACAGAAGCGGAAAAGCTTAATCTCCAGCCGGGAAGGATTGCAGGAAAAGCTTCTGGAAGCTAAATCAACAGGGGCTGAAGCTGAAATCCGCAAGAAAATTAACGAGACAGAGGCTAAAATCAACGAGGTTAAGGAGAAGAAAACTCACAGCCTGAACAAAGAAATAGACGAAATCAGATACGAGGAGGCTGAAATTCAGGAAAACATTAGAACAGTTAAAGCCCTTAAAGAGGAAATTGAGAAGGATAAAGAAGCTATCGAGGAATTGAAGGAAAAACGGGAAGACCTGCTGGAGCAATACGAAGATTGGGAAAACAAAAACTTCCCGAAGGACTCCACAACCTGCCCTGTATGCGAGCAAAGGCTGCCCCAGGAGCAAATAAAGCAACACCGGGCAGAGTTTAACCAGGAGAAAAGCCAGAAGATGGAACAGATAGTCGAAAAAGGTAAAAAGGTTAAAAAGCAAATCAAGGAAAAAACAGCAAGGCTGAAGGAATCACAGCAAGAGCTTGCTGAGCATAAGAGCATAGAAAAACTGGAAGCTGAGCTGGAGCAGTGGGAAAGCCGGAAGACAGAGAAAATACAAGCGAAAAACGGCAGGTCAAAAGAAGAGGCTGAGCTGCTAGAAAAACAGAAAGAGCTGAAAAAGCAGCTGGAAGAGGCTGAAAACCAGGAAAATCCAGCTGTTGAGAAGTATCAGGAGAGAATAGCTGCTGTCGATGAAAAAATTACTGAGGTTGACCACAAAATAGCAGCAGCAGAGGGGGTGGAAAAAGCAAAAGAGAGACTTGAGGAGCTGCAAGCTGAGGAAAAGCAGTATGTTGCAAAATATGAGGAGCTGGAGCAACAGCTGTTTGAACTTGAAGAATTTATGCTGGCTAGGATAGAGCTTATCCAGCAGCAGGTTAATGAAAAGTTTGACCTGACTAACTGGAAGCTCTTTGAAGTGCAGGTCAACGGTGGTATTAACCAGACCTGTGAGCCACTATCAGACGGTGTACCCTGGTCGGATATGAATACCGGGTCAAAATTCCAGGTGGGAATGGATATTATAAACACCTTGACCGACTATTACGGCTATCAAGCTCCGGTATTTATTGATAACCGTGAGCGGGTGGCTAAACTCCCAATGATAGAAAGCCAGACCATACACCTGGTAATGAAGCCTGATGTAGAGGAACTCAAGACCATATTTTTAGATGAAGAAGAAACGGTTGACGAGGTTTTAGAAAGCAAAGAACCAGTACAAGAAACATTATTCTAAAATAGGAGTGATAAAATGGGAAGCTTAACCGAAATCAAAAGAAAAACTGTCGATGTTGCGGAGAAACGGATTAGAGAGCTGGAGGAAGCTGGAGAACTTCACCTGCCCAACGATTATTCTGCGAGTAACGCCCTGCGAAGTGCCTGGCTCACTTTGCAGGAGACAAAAGATAAAAACAGCAAGCCAGTGCTGGAAGCATGCAACAGGACCAGCATAATAAATGCTCTGCTGGAGACGGTCATTCTTGGCCTGTCTCCAGCTAGAGAGCAGGTGTACTATGTTGCATACGGTAGGCACCTGGTAGCTCAGCCCTCATACTTTGGCAGAATGGCACTGGCTAAGAGGGTTGACAATGTGCTGGACATCAGGGCTGAGGTTATCTACGAAGGAGAAGAGGTTACCATTGAGGTGGTTAATGGTAACAAGGTGGTCTCCTCTCACAAATCAAAATTCGGAAATATTGACGATAATAAAGTTACAGGAGCCTATGCTGTCGTGGAGTTTGCTGACAGCCGGAAAGACCGGTACACTATTATGAATATGGAAGATATTAAATCAGCCTGGAGCATGGGCAGGGGGGAAACGGACACACACAAGAAGTTTACCGCCCGCATGGCAAGGAAGACAGTTATCAGCAGAGCCTGCAACGAGATTATCAACTCTGCTAACGATAACTACCTGATGGACAGGGCTATGTCCAGCCGGGCTGATTATGAAACAGAGCAGGAGGTTAAAGAAGAGGCCGAAAACGGCATAGCCACCGAGCCTGAGACTATTGAGGTTGAAGCTGAAACGGTAGAAGCTAACGAGCCAGAGCCGGAGACCGAAGATGATTTTGTTGACCGCATTGACCAGGAAATTGACGATGATGAAAAACCGTTTTAAGGAGGTTAGATGATGGCAGAAAAATTTGAAAAATATAATGATATATTTCTGAAAACTCCGAAATACCTTGACCCGAAACAATTTTATCCTAACTAGGGGGGATAACATGAAAATAACATCGCTAGCATCAGGCAGCAGCGGTAATGCTTATGTCATTAACGGCCAGCTGCTGCTTGAGGCTGGTCTTTCTCCCAATAAACTCAAGAAAAAGCTCTGGAAAAACAACCTGACGCTGGGGCAGATTGACGCTTGCTTTATCTCTCACAACCATAAAGACCACAGTAGGGCTGCCAGCTTCCTGGCTGACTCCGGTATAGACATAGTGATACCTATATCGGAAGATGGGGAAGAGAATAACATCAGGGCTGATAGGCTTTATCCTATCAACGGGGGCAAGACCATTAAGGTCAATAATTATTTTGTCAAAGCCGTTGATATGTCACACGGTGAGCATGCCTGCTTGGGGTACTTTGTTTTGGACACTGACAAAGACGAGAGATTATTCTACGCCACAGATAGCATGTATATCAAGCAGAACCCTCAAAATGTCAATTACCTGATGATAGAGGTTAATTACCAGCAGGAATACCTTGAAGAAGCTATCCAGGAGGGGCAAATGAGCCGTGCCAATATGAGACGGGTGCTAAAAAATCACATGAGTTTAGAAAACGCAATAAAATTCCTAAACTCTATTGAACTATCGGAAGTTAAAGAAATCTGGGTGCTGCATGTCAGCTCCAGGAACGCTAACCGAATAGAAATTAAGGAAAAAATCCAGAAAGAAACCGGCAAGCCTGTTTATCTCGCATAATAGGGGGTGAGGACGATAGATAAACGCATGGAAATATATACGGTGAAAGAAGCAGCTGAAATACTGAAGATGTCGGAGGTCGGGGTTAGAAAAGCCCTGGCTGACGGCAGACTTAATAGCTATCAGCCTGGTGGGCCTGGTGGTCGCCACAAGATAGCAGAGAAGCATATCAGAGAGTTCCTAGAGGGCAAAAATAAAGACTAAACCGCTTCAAACTTCCCTTGTGTAATGTTGGTTAATATGTTATGATCATTTTGATATGACATTTACAGAGCTTTAAATTACTAAGGGGGAGTTGATTATTATTAAACCTGACGACATGCTTTCAACGCAAGAGGTAGCCCGAAAACTGAATGTTTCACGAGAAAGTGTTAGACGCTTTATACTGAATGGAGATATTAGAGCTATTCAGCTTGGAAAGGTTTATCGGATACACCCCGACTGGCTTGAGGATTATATAAAGAGACACGAGGTCGAGCCAATCAACAATGAATAGCCAAGACCTGCTGAGCACCAGGA
>PULU01000154.1 GCA_003551065.1 Thermoplasmata archaeon
GACAAACCATGGTCCACAACCCATGAAATGATCTTTCTAATGTCTTCGTTAGATAATCCCATAAAATCATTATCAAAATCACTACTTAAACTTTGACGAAATTTTTTGCAGATAATACAAATTTTTGGTATCTTTTATAGCTTAAAAATAAATGTTTCTTTTGAATATGGGCTAAGAGCTTTATTAACCTCGGAATAGAAGGAGATAATGGATGGATGCTTCTTACTTCAGGGAGAGGGGGATGTCACCCCTTATATCCCTTACCGATTATATACATCTCAGAACTCGACTCTCTAGAAGCCTTTGGGGAATGGGCTTTTACGAATGAAAATTGTGATTTGACATCTTCTAAAAAATTCTTGAAATCTTCACCCTGGAATATCTTTACCACAAAATGCCCTCCCTTTTTAAGGGCCACATCACAGAATTTCAATGCTCTTTGTGCCAGATATAATGACCTTGCATGATCCATGGAGTAATTACCACTTATATCTGGTGCCATATCAGAGATAACGACATCTACTTCCCCGGCAATTATAGATAGACGGTTCAACACTTCATCGTCGGTCAGATCACCCTGATAGATAGAGACCCCTTCTATATCTCTCATCCTTACGAGATCTATAGCTATCACATTGTCCTTTCCTACTCTTTCCACTGCATACTCACTCCAGCTACCTGGGGCGGCCCCTAAATCGACTACAGTATCCCCTTGATCAAAGACGTAAAATTTTTCGTCTATCTGTTTCAATTTGTATATAGCTCGTGAGCGATAACCCTCCTCTTTTGCTTTGTGATAATATCCATCTTTACGTTTATAGGCACACATCAATTCGATGTAGACTTTACTCGTACTTAATTTTAAGGGAAAATCGATTCTCATCGACAAAAGATTTTAATCATGCCCCATTTATAAGAGTTCATGCTCTCCAAGGACGCATTCGACAAAGTAATGAAAAATGTTAAAAGGATCAGAGAACCGGGTGAGAAACCAGAAGAGGACCTCCTATCCATGGATAAATTCGTGTGTGACCTATGTCAAGGTGATTTCGAGAAAAAGGAGATAACCCAATGCGGATTCTGTGGGAGATGGATATGTAAAGAATCATGCTGGGACGATGATCTTAGAGCCTGTGAGAGCTGCAGTGGTTTGATCAAGCTAGCAAAAGGTGAGGAAAAAACGTATGGTGATGATGATGAAAGGTAGTGATAATATCTTCGAGGTTATGGAATGGCATAAGAGGCTAAATAGATTGTATAATGATCCAGAAGAAGTGGAAGTAAACAGAGGTAAGACCGCATTTGTTTTTTTTATAGCCGGATTATTAACAGGAATTATTATAATGCAGTATATCATACCGCTGATTCAGATTTATCTATGAAGGTGGAACTATGAAAATATTGTTAATACATTCTGATTACCTGGAATATGAAGTTAAAAAGAAGACACCGGTAGCCGAAGAGATAGAGGACGAGATGAAAAAAGGTCGTATGGACGAATGTCTATCGGTTTTTACAGCCGTTGAAAAAATAGACGAAGGAAGAGAGGACGAGGTTGTTGAACAGGGTGTTGAAGAGATAGAAGGAACTGTTGGACAGCTCGGTGTCGATAAAATAATGATATATCCCTATGCTCATCTTAGCCCTAGTTTATCGAATCCGGATACTGCTGTTAAGGTCTTGAAAGGATTAGATGCAGCCTTATCCGAGAGTTATGATGTTCACAGATCTCCTTTTGGATGGTATAAAGCCTTCAAGTTGAGTTGTAAGGGTCATCCTCTGTCAGAACTGTCCAAAGAGATCGTTCCCGAAGGTGATAAGGAAGAAGTAGTCTCTAAAGCTTTAAAGGCCGAGGAAAAGATGGAATCTACGTGGGGTGTGTTGGATGTCGATGGAGAGTTTTATGAACTAGATATCGACGGCGATAAAACCAGCGGATACGACTTCACTGGAAATGAGGATCTGAAGACTTTCGTAGTTTACGAGGCAGGTCAAAAAGAAAAAGGTGGAGAAGAATCCTCTCATATCAAGCTCATGCAGAAACATGAATTAGTGGATTATGAGCCTGGGTCAGATCCGGGGAATTTAAGATATTACCCAAAAGGAAGGATGATGAAAGGACTCTTAGAAGAATACGTTAGTCAGAAAACTAGGGAATACGGTGCCATGGAAATAGAATCTCCTATCATGTATGATATGGAACATCCAACTTTGAAAAGCTATCTCGATAGATTCCCTGCTCGTCAGTATACTATAAATTCGCCTGACAAAGAAGTATTCTTAAGATTTGCTGCATGTTTTGGACAATTCCTGATGGGGCATGATATGACCATGTCATACAAAAATTTGCCTGTTCGTTTGTATGAGTTAACTAGGTATTCATTTAGGGCCGAGCAAAGAGGTGAGCTCACTGGTTTAAGAAGATTGAGGTCTTTTACCATGCCAGATTCTCATGCACTTTGTAAGGATATTGAACAGGCAAAGGAAGAGATGATGGAGAGAATGGATCTAGCTATGTCAGTGGTGGATAATATAGGGATCGACGTACCGGAAGATTTAGAACTCGTTCTAAGGTGTACTAAAGATTTTTATGAGGAGCAAAAAGAACATCTGGATAATATAGTACAGACTTACGGTAAACCGGCCTTACTAGAGATATGGGATGAGAGGTTCTTTTACTTTGTATTGAAATATGAATTCAACTACATCGATCCTCTTGGTAGGGCTAGTGCTTTAGTTACGGACCAAATCGACGTCGAGAATGGAGAGAGATACGGTATTGAATATGTGGATGAAGATGGTGATAGTAAATATCCATATATATTACATCTATCGCCAAGCGGAGCCATCGAACGTGTCATGTTCACCCTGTTAGAGATGGCTGGAGAGATTGAGTCCAAAGGAGGGAAACCTAGCTTCCCATACTGGCTCTCACCGACTCAGGTCAGATTAGTACCTGTTTCTGACGATCAATTAGATTACGTTAAAGAGCTATCGGAGGAGTTTGATAAAGTCAGGTTGGATATAGATGATACCGATAGGACAGTAGGTAAAAAGATCAGGGACTCAGAAAAAGAATGGATTCCATACACCGTTGTTATCGGTTCTAACGAAGTCGAATCCAATAAGTTATCCGTTAGGATACGTGGTAAAAATAAACAGGTGGAGATGGATTTAGAAGAATTAAAAGAGATATTAAAGAAAAAACAGAGAGATATGCCGTTCAGGGATCTACCTTTACCTAAATTGCTTTCAAAGCGACCTATATTCGTAGGTTGATTAGCTTACATAGGGATAACCTTTATATGCTTGAAGTTATCTCTTCGCTCAAAACCGCAATGAGGAACATAATATGGGCAATATAAGACCTACATACATAAAAAGAGTGGCCATCGAGCTCGTTGACAGATTCCCAGAGGAATTTGATGCCGAAGACTACGAACATAACAAGCAAAAGGTAGAGGAACTAACGGATGTAAATTCTAATATGATGAGAAATAAGATTGCGGGTTATATCATAAGATATATGAATCGCGGAAAAAACAATTAGGGTATTATATTTTCTATTTTTCTTTTAGCGTCTCTTCAGCTACAGTGACACATGCTAAGAAATCGTCTATTGTGTGGAGTAATTTTTTAGGTGTTTCGGCTTTTGCAACACATTCAATTTTCGAACATTTCACCTCTAATTCGATATAATCCTCATTATCCGGTGATAAAGAAGAAGCCACTACTTCAGCCTCGTGTTTGTCTTCATATTCGAGGGTCATGGTACACATTATTTTGGACATATTGTGATTGGAACTGTCTTTAATGATAAATAATTACCCTTTTTTTACTCATTTCCTATGATCTAAACAAAGGATTTTTAATAGTGCTATCGGATTTAGTTATGATAATATGACTAATATATTGGTCTGTTACTATTCGAAATCCGGTACAACCGAAAAGATGGCTGAAGAGATAGCTAGAGGTATAGAGGAAAGTGAAAACGACGTATCAGCAGATCTGAAGCAGGTATCAGATGTAGATGTAAGTAAGTTAATAGACTACGACGGGTTGATATTGGGTAGTCCAACTTATTATGGTCTTCCTGCTGCAGAGATCAAGAAACTTTTAGATGAAAGTATAACGCATCATGGTAAATTGGAATGGGTAGTAGGCGGAGCTTTTGCATCTAGTGCCAATCCAGCAGGTGGTAATGAAACCACGGTGTTAGCCCTTTTAGAATCTTTATTGATACATGGGATGATCATCAAAGGGATGCCAAAGGGAGATCATTATGGTCCAGTAGCCATCGGTGATCCTGATGATAGGGAACTAAAACAGTGTAGATATTATGGTCGGTTTTTAGCAGATCTAACAGACAGGGTGAGTAAATGGAATTTAAAGAAGTAGTGAAGAAAAGAAGGAGTGTACGAAGATTCAAAGAACATGACATACCTGAAGACGATATAGATAAGATACTTGAGATTGGACATATGGCACCTTCTGCGGGTAATCTTCAGGCGAGAGATTTCGTAGTGGTAAGAGATGATGAAGGAAAGAAAAAGTTGACAAAAAATGCCTACGGACAAATGTTTATCTCCCAGGCACCATGGGTGATAGTAGTATGTGCCAATAAACAGAGGTCGGGAAAAAAATATGGAGAAAGGGGAGAAGACTTATACTCTATTCAAGATGCAACTGCAGCTGTAGAAAACATGTTGCTTGCTATTGTAGATATGGACTATGCTAGTGTATGGGTGGGTGCTTTCGATGAAGATGCAGTCAGTGAACAATTAAATTTACCTTCGCATGTGAGACCTGTAACGATATTACCTATCGGCCACCCTGCAGAGTCACCCTTAGAACCTAAGAAGATTGATGTGAAAGAGATAACTCATCATGAAGAATGGTGATAAAAAATAAGATGTTGATCAGATGCAACTATATATATTAAGATACGGAGAGATCGGTACAAAATCGGATAATATCAGAAGGAATTTTGTGGATATACTTATTCAGAATATCGAAAGGACTTTCTTAAAATATGAAAAAGAAGTGTTCCTTGAGAAAGAGAGGGGAAGGATTTATGCCTTCACAGATAAAAACTCAGCTTATCTTTTTTCACGAATATTTGGGATTGTTTCGTATAGTCCTGTCAGAGAAACCTCTAGTGAAATCTCTTCGATAAAGGAAGTAGCAAAAGAACTTGCTCAGGATCTTTCAGGAACTTTTGCAGTTAGAGCTCGAAGAACGGGTGAACAAGATTATACAAGTCCTGAGGCTGCAAGTGAAGTCGGTGC